>JANMWQ010000705.1:0-8632 GCA_031394085.1 Rhizobacter sp.
GAGGTGAACGTGCGCGCGTTTTTGGCTTGGCTGGTGGCGCAAGCGCCATTCGGCGGTTTGCCGGTTAAGGAAAGCTGGTCGGATTCGGTGCCGTTCGGCAAGCTGCTGGTCAAGGTCAAGCCCGAGATCATCCGCATGAACCACCCGACGATCCGGCCGCAGGTGCAGCGGGCACCGGCCGTCGATGCGAAGACGCTGGCGCGCTGGCTCGATGCAGGGGTCGACGACGCCGGCCGCGAGGTGGTCACGCTCGACACCCGCAACGCATTCGAGGTCGATCACGGGCGTTTCGCTGGCGCGCTCGACTGGCGGCTCGGCAAATTCAACGAGTTCCCGCAGGCGCTGCGCGCGCACCGCGGCGAGCTCGAAGGCAGGACTGTCGTGAGCTACTGCACCGGTGGCATCCGCTGCGAGAAGGCCGCGCTGCTGATGGCCGAAGCCGGCGTGGCCAACGTGCTCCAGCTCGACGGCGGCATCTTGAAATACATCGAGGAAACCGGCGGCAAACACTTCGAAGGGAATTGTTTCGTGTTCGACGAGCGCGGCACCTTGAATGACACACTGGCGTCTGTGCGAGCGGTGTAAGTTCGCATGTCTCTCAACGACTCTTCGTGTTGACCGCACGGAGCCGACGCCATGAACACAGCTCACCGGCCCGCTCTCACCACCCCGCGCGCAGGCGACCTCGCCAAGGCCTACGCCGCAACCCGCAAAACCACGCTCGACCTTGCTGCGCCGCTGACGGCCGAAGATTGCCAGGTGCAATCGATGGCCGATGCCAGCCCCGCGAAGTGGCACCTCGCGCACCGCACCTGGTTCTTCGAGACCTTTGTGCTCGAGCCGAACGAGCCGGGCTTCAAGCCCTTCGACGCGGGCTTTCGCGTGCTGTTCAACAGCTACTACCAAGGCATCGGCGAGATGCACCCGCGCGCGCAGCGCGGGCTGATCACCCGGCCGACGCTGACCGAAGTGAAGCTCTACCGCGCGGCGGTCGACGACCGCATGCAGCGCCTGCTTGCGACGCGCCACGACGATTCGGCGCTCGCCGACATCGTCACGCTCGGCCTGCACCACGAGCAGCAGCACCAGGAGCTGCTGCTGACCGACATCAAGCACGCACTCAGTTTCAACCCGACCCACGCGGCTTACGCCAAGCGCTGGCCGATGACCAGCGTTCGTGCGCAGCCATTGCGCTGGTTCGCGCAGCCCGGCGGGCTGATCGAGCACGGCTTCGATGCCGAACTCGACGGCTCGTTTTGCTTCGACAACGAAACACCGCGCCACGGCGCCTACACCGCGCCGTTCGAGATCGCCTCACGCCCGGTGAACTACGGCGAGTACCTCGCGTTCATCGACGACGGCGGCTACCGCCGCCCCGAACTGTGGCTGTCGATGGGCTGGGATTGGGTGCGCAGCGGCCAGCGCACCGCGCCGTTGTACTGGCGCCGGATCGACGGCCTGTGGATCAACCACACGCTGCAAGGCATGGTCGAGATCGACCCGCGCACGCCCGTGTGTCACCTGAGCTACTTCGAGGCCGACGCGTATGCGCGCTGGGCCGGTGCACGGCTGCCGACCGAGGTGGAGTGGGAGCACGCCGCGCGCCGCCTGCGAGCGCATGGCCGCCCGACCTTTGCCGACCGAGGCGCCTTTCACCCGTTGCCCGCCGAAGACGAGGGCGCCGACGAGCCGGTGCAAATGTTCGGCGACGTGTGGGAATGGACTCAATCGAGCTATGCCGCCTACCCCGGTTACCGCACGCTGCCAGGCGCGGTCGGTGAGTACAACGGCAAGTTCATGAGCAACCAGTACGTGCTGCGCGGCGGCTCGTGCGCCACGCCGGCGGGCCATGTGCGCGCGAGCTACCGCAACTTCTTTCCGACCGATGCGCAGTGGCAGTTCAGTGGGCTGCGCCTGGCGCGAGACCTCTGACCACTACGAGGTCAGCACCCTCAGCACCTCGGAACGAAACTCGCGCTGGTACAGGATCGTCACGACACCCAGCGTGGCGAGCATGAAGACCACCGGCGAGAAGAACCAGCCGATCGCCGCGAACGCGAAGTAGTAGCCGCGCAGGCCGTCGTTGAAGGTTTCGGCCGCCAGACCGACGACGCGCCCGGCCTTGTCGGCGAACGCTTCGCGCGACAAACCCTCGCTGACGAAGCGCTCGGCCTCCGGTGCGGCCGCGAGCAGCAGCGCGCCGAAGGTGTACTGGCGCAACGACCAGGTGAAGCGAAAGAACGTGTAGACGAAGATTCCGAGCAGCAGGATCAGCTTCATGTCGAAGATCAGCGTGCTGGTGCGTGCCGCGAACGGCAGTTCGCGCACGAGTTCGGTCGCCTTGTCGGTGCCGAGCACGGCGAGCAGGCCGCCAATGATCAGAATCGTGGTCGACGCGAAGAACGACGGGCTGGTCGACAGGTTCTGGATCACCACGCCGTCGAAGACGCGCACCTCGCGGTAGGTGGTTTGCAGCATCCATTGGCGCCGCACCGCGTTGGTCGCGGCCAGTACCGAACGGTGCGAGCCGGCGCCGTGCCGCGAGAAATACGCGTAGCCGGCCCAGCTTGCGAAGAACACCACGACGGCCACCCAGTCGAGCCCGGGCAGCAGCGTCAACACCTTGAACATCGCTTCCATAGACGCGAATGTAGCAAGGCGCGGACCTCACCCGCCCCCGCGGCCGACGCGTTGGTCGCCGGACTTCAGTTGCCGAACTTGCCCGCGACTTCGGCGACGCGTGCGCCGAACAGCTTGGCGGTCTCCAAATCGCCCGGCAGCATCTCGTCGGGGCTGGAGTCCGACGGGCTTTGCGCCATCGCGCCCGCGTACGAGCCGACGTAGTTCAGGTCGTTGCGCTGCGCTGCCTTGCTGTTGCTCGGCATGATGCCGGTGCCGACCCAGACCATGCCGTGCTGCTGGGACAGCGTGAACAGATAGTGCAACGTCGAGTGCTTGTCGCCGTTCATCGTCGCCGAGTTGGTGAAGCCGGCGGCCAGCTTGTTCTTCCAGGCCTGCGAGAACCAGGGCTTGCTCGACGCGTCGGCGAACTTCTTGAACTGCCACGAGACGCTGCCCATGTAGGTCGGCGAACCGAAAACGATGGCGTCGGCAGCGCCGATCGTGGCCCATTGCGCCTCGGTGAGGTTGCCCTCGGCATCGATGGCGATCAACTCGCCCTTCGCGCCTTCGGCCACGGCCTCGGCCATGCGCTTGGTGTGGCCGTAGCCGCTGTGAAAAACGATGGCGATCTTCGACATGGTGTTTCTTTCGGGTTGTGTGGTGAGTGGGACAACGAGTTCAGCGATTGCGCTTGGCGTCGATGCTGATCGCGCCGGCACCGAACGCGGCGAGCACAAGAAAGCCGCCGGCGATCGATATGTTTTTCCAGAAATTGATCTGCTGCACCATGACCTGATCGGCCGGCACCGCCCAGTAGGTGTGGAAGATGCAAGCGGCCAGCACGCTGAAGACCGCCAATGCGAGTGCCGCCCATCGCGTCATGAAGCCGACCGCGACCGCGAGGCCGCCGCCGAGCTCGACCAGGATCGTCAGCGCCGCGACCACCGAGGCCAACGGCAGGCCCTTCGACGCGATGTAGCCGACGGCGCCGTCGAAGCCACCGATCTTGCTGGCGCCCGAGGTGATGAAAATCAGCGCCAACATGACGCGGCCGATCAGCGCCAGCGGGCTTTGCAAATTGTTGAGCATGGTGCTTCCTTGGTGTCGTGAAATGAAGGGTTGAAGGAAAGCCGGTGCTCAGTGCAGGTCGAAGACCAGCACTTCGGCATCGGTGCCATCGGTGATCGACAGCTCGCGTTCGTTTTCGATGCGCAGCGCGTCGCCGCCCTGCAGCGCTTGGCCGTTGACCGTGACGTTGCCGCGCACCACATGCACATACGACTTGCGCTGCGGGTCGAGCGTGCGCATGAGCGCCTGCGCCCCATCGAACAGCCCGCTGTAGATGGCGGCATCGGCGTGGATCGTGACCGAGCCGTCGCGGCCGTCGGGTGAGGCGACCAGCCGCAGCGTGCCGCGCTTCGATTCGGCATCGAAGTGCTTCTGCTCGTAGCCGGCCTCGATGCCGAGGGCGCTCGGCTCGATCCAGATCTGCAGGAAGTGCGTGTCTCATGCGGCGCGTGGTTGAACTCGCTGTGGCGCACGCCGCGGCCGGCGCTCATGCGCTGCACGTCGCCGGGTCTCATGACGCCGCTGACCTTGGCGCCTTCCCCGTCCCCGGCGCCCGCAGGGCCGGGTTGTCCGTTGCCCATCGAGTCCCGGTGCGCCAGCTCGCCCGAGAGCACGTAGCTGACGATCTCCATGTCGCGGTGGCCGTGTGTGCCGAAACCGGTGCCCGGGGCGATGCGGTCTTCGTTGATGACGCGCAGGTTGCCGAAGCCCATGTGTTGGGGGTCGTGGTAGTCGCCGAACGAGAAGCTGTGGAAGCTGTTGAGCCAGCCGTGGTCAGCGTGGCCCCGGTCAGAGGATTTACGAATGGTAATCATGGTGTGTCGTTCCTTTCGGTCAGACGAATGTAGGTCGCGCGATCCCTGCGACGCGATGCCGCGTGTTGAAGTGACCGTTCAAATAAGATGAAGGTACTTTGCACCGCCTTTTCTCATGACCGATGCCCGCAACGTTCTGACTCCCGACGCGCTGACGATGATGGATGTCATCGCCCGCACCGGCAGCTTCGCCGCGGCTGCACGCGAGCTCGGCAAGGTGCCGTCGTCGCTGACCTACAGCGTGCGCCAGCTCGAGGACGCGCTCGACGTACTGCTGTTCGACCGCCGCTCGCGCCAGGCGCAGCTCACGGCCGCCGGCACCGAACTGCTCAACGAAGGCCGCCGCCTGTTGGCGCAGATGGACGCGGTCGCGAACCGCGTCAAGCGCGTCGCGACCGGTTGGGAGACGCAGCTCAGCATCGCAGCCGACGGCGTGATTTCGCGTCTGACGATGTTCGAGTTGTGCGAGTCGTTCTATGCGCTTTGCGTGTCGTCGCAGGTGGCCAAGCCGCGCGCGGGTGCGGCCGACAACGCAGCGAGCACCGACGACACCGCGAACCACGGCAGCACCGGAACGCGCCTGCGCCTGCGCACCGAGGTGCTCACCGGGACCTGGGAGGCGCTCGCCTCCGGTCAGGTCGACCTGACGATCGGCGTCGGCATGGACCGCATGACGCTGCCCGGCATACAGCTCAAGGAACTCGGCCACCTGCCCTTCGTGTTGGCGGTCGCGCCGCACCATCCGCTCGCCGCCATGGCGCAGCCGCTCGACGATGCCGAGCTGCTGCGCCACCGCGCCATCGCGGTCGCCGATTCGGCGCAGCGTCTGGCGCCGATGACGGTGAACCTGCTGCCCGGCCAGGACGTGTTCACCGTCACCAGCATGCAGCTCAAGATCGAGGCGCTGGTGCGCTGCATGGGCTGCGGCTTCGTGCCGGAGCCGATGGTGCGCGAGCACGTCGCGGCCGGCCGGCTGGTGGTCAAGCCCGTGCAGCGCGCGAACGCCGTCGCGCGGCTCGGCTATGCGTGGCGCGTGCCCGACGGCAGCGCGCCCGGCGCGGGCCGCAAGCCGCAACTCGGCCTTGCGCTGCGCTGGTGGCTCGCGCAGCTCGACAGCCCGACCACACGGCAGGCGCTGCTCGAACGCCACAGCATGGCGCCGATGGCCGGGATGTGAGCCGGCGCACGACGCCCGAGACAAACCATCGCAGCCCTTTCCAGATGAATTACGTGGGTCGCTTCGCTCCGTCACCCACCGGCCTGCTGCACGCCGGCTCGCTGGTCGCGGCACTCGCGTCCTGGCTCGATGCGCGCGCGCACGGCGGGCGCTGGCTGGTGCGCATCGAAGACGTCGACCGGCCACGCTGCGTACCTGGCGCCGACCGCGCGATCCTCGCGCAGTTGGCCGCATTCGGTCTGGTGCCCGACGAGCCGCCGGTGTGGCAGTCGGCACGCGACGCACACTGCGAAAGCGCGCTCGCGCGGCTCGTTGCAGAAGGCTGGGCTTATCCCTGCGGCTGCACGCGCGCCGAGATCGCGCAGGCGCTCACAACGCGCAGGGTCGAGCGCGAGCGTCATGGCGATCTCGTCTACCCCGGCACCTGCCGCGATGGCCTGCACGGCAAGCCCGCACGCGCGATGCGGCTGATGACCGCGCCGGCGATCGCAGCGCCCGCTGGCTGCTCAGCGCCATTGCGCATCGACTGGCGCGACCGCCGCCTCGGTGCGCAGCATCAGAACGTCAGCGAGGCGGTCGGCGATTTCGTGCTCAAGCGCGCGGATGGCCTGTGGGCGTACCAGCTCGCCGTCGTCGTCGACGATGCCGCGCAAGGCATCACCCACGTCGTGCGCGGCGAAGACCTCGCCGACAACACGCCGCGCCAGATTCACCTGCAGCGCGTGCTCGGCTTGCCGACACCCGTGTACCTGCACACGCCGCTGGTGCGCGACGCCGATGGCGAGAAGCTCTCGAAGCAGAGCGGCGCGACGCCCGTGGTCACCGACCTCCCGTTGGCTGCACTGCGAGCGGCCGGCCGGGTGCTCGACATCGAACCTGCAGGCGATGACCTCGGCGCCTGGCTCACCGACGCCGCGTCGACGTGGCGCGTCCGCTGGCCGGGCAGTTGACCGCCCTATCAGATGTCGACCCGCGTTCAGGGAGTGCGAGCGCTGGCATGATGGCAGGCCCCGACTCAACAACCCACGAAAGCGCGTCATGGTCACCACCGAATCCGGACTCCAATACGAAGACACCACCGTCGGCGAAGGCGCTGCTGCCACCGCCGGTCAGCATGTGTCGGTTCACTACACCGGCTGGCTCTACAACGACAGCGTCAAAGGCGCGAAGTTCGACTCCAGCAAAGACCGCGGCGATCCGTTCGGTTTCGGCCTCGGCGGCGGCCAGGTCATCAAGGGCTGGGACGAAGGCGTGCAGGGCATGAAAGTCGGCGGCACGCGCACCCTCGTCATCCCGCCGCAGCTCGGCTACGGCGCGCGCGGCGCTGGCGGCGTGATCCCGCCGAACGCGACGCTGATGTTCGAGGTCGAGTTGCTCGGCGTCTGACCACCCTTCACGTTGAGCGCGATGTCCGTCCGCTACGAGATCGTCCACACGACGGTCTATCGTTACCTGAACCCGGTGACTTTCGGCGAGCACCGGGTGATGTTTCGGCCGCGCGACAGCCACGACCTGCGCGTGCTCGCGACCGACCTCAAGGTCAGCCCCGAGGCGATGGTGCGGATGATTCAAGACCCGCACTCGAACTCGGTCGCGCTGGTGCAGCCGCTGGTGCCGGCGACCGAGCTCAGAATCGTCTGCAGCTTCGCGATCGAGCACGCGCGAACGCTCAACCTCGAGCTGCCGCTGGCGCCGAGTGCCGAGGTGTTCCCGTTCGCGTACAGCCTGGAAGAGCGCTTCGATCTGGAGCAGTACCTGCGCCCGCATCACGATGACCCGGGCGGCCACCTGACCGCGTGGGCGCGCCAGTTCATCCGCACCGACGGCCTGACCGGCACGCGGGACCTGCTGGTGAAGATGAACGAGTTCATCCGCGTCAACTTTCGCTACGCCGATCGCGATGAAGAAGGCACGCAGACGCCGCAAGCCACGCTCAAGCTCAACAGCGGTTCGTGCCGTGATTTCGCCCTTCTGATGATGGAGGCGGCGCGGCGTTTGGGCATCGCGACCCGCTTCGTTTCGGGCTACCTCTACGACCCGGCGCTCGATGGCGGCAAAGATGCCGGCACTGTTGGCGCTGGCTCGACCCACGCCTGGCTGCAGGCGTATCTGCCCGGCGCGGGCTGGGTGCCCTTCGACCCGACCAACAACCTGCTGGGCGGCAATCAGCTGATCCGCGTCGGCGTGGCGCGCGACCCGGCGCAAGCGCCGCCGATCGCTGGCAGCTGGTACGGCGAGCCGGGCGACTACGTCGGCATGACGGTCAGCGTGGCGGTGAAGCGGCGCTGAGGTCGCGTTCGGATCGACCACAAAAAAAGGCCCGCGCGATGCGGGCCTTTTCGTTGAGCCGAACGCTTAGCGCGTAAAGCCGGTCGGGCGCGGGCGCGGGCCTTTGAAGCCACCGCCCTTGCCGGCTGGCGCGCCCGGCTTGCGCGGTGCGAAGCCGGCCGGGTTGTGGTCGGCGCGGCCGGTCGCGGCGCCGCGATCGAACGGGCTGCTGCGCGGAGCGTCGCCCTGCGGTGCACGCGGCTCGAAGCGCGGCGCGGCGTTGCGGTCGAACGGGGCGCGATCGCGCGGTGCAAAGCCCTCGCCGCGCGGTGCAAATCCTTCACCACCACGCGGTGCGAAGCCCTGGCCGCGGTGCTCGAACGGCTTCTTGCCATAGCTCGGCTTGCCGAACGGCTTGTTGCCGAAACGGCCCGGGCCTTCCGGACGCGCCGCGAACATCTTCGGCTCGGGGCTTTTCGGCTCGAGGCCTTCGATCGTCGCGACCGGAATGCTCTGCGTCGTGAACTGCTGGATGCGGCGAATCATGCCCACGTCCATGCGCTCGCCCAGCGTGATCGCCAGGCCATTGCGGCCGGCGCGGCCGGTGCGGCCGATGCGGTGCACGTAGTCTTCGGCCTTCATCGGCAGGCCGTAGTTGATGACATGGCTGATGGTCGGCACG
>JANMWQ010000711.1:0-3447 GCA_031394085.1 Rhizobacter sp.
CGGCGGCGCGGAGCTCGACAACTACGGCCGTTGGGAGCAGACACCCGACTACGGCTCGGTCTGGATCCCGACGGCGGTCGCCGCCGACTGGGCGCCCTACAGCCAGGGCCACTGGGCCTTCGTTCGGCCGTGGGGCTGGACCTGGGTCGACGACGCGCCTTGGGGTTTCGCGCCGTTCCACTACGGTCGCTGGGTCTACCACCGCAACAATTGGTGCTGGACGCCGGGCACGCGCGTGGCGCGGCCGGTGTACGCGCCGGCGCTCGTCGCCTGGGTCGGCGGGTCGCGCGGCAACCTCTCAGTGACGGTCGGCGGTGGGCCGGTCGGCTGGTTCCCGCTCGCGCCGCGCGAGGTCTACGTGCCGAGCTACCGCGTGAGCCCGCGTTATGCGCGCAACGTCAACATCACGAACGTCACCAACGTGACCGTGATCAACAACGTTTTCGCGAATCCGCAAGGGCCGCGTGATTTCGAGAACCGGCGATTTCCGCGCGCGATCACGGTCGTGCCGTCGAACGTGTTGGTCGACCGCCGTCCGGTCGGGCCGGCGGCTGCGCAGTACCGGCAGGCGCCCTGGGTGCGCGACTACGCGAACGATCGCGGGCGCGCGCCAGCGATGCTCGCCCCACAGATCGCGACGCCGCCGATGCCGGCGCGCAACGCCGATCCGCGCGCTGTGCGGCTGCCCCCCGGGGCGCGACCCGATGCGCGCGACCGCGCGCCGGGCGTCGGCGACAGACCGGTCGCCCCGCGCGATCGAAACGAAGCCGACCGCGGCCGCGATGGCCGGCCGCAGTCAGGACGCGAGCGCGAGCCCGATCGCGGCGCGGTCGGCGCGGGCCAGCGCCCACCTGGTTTGCCTTCGCAACCGGCCGTCGAATCGACCCGCCCGGTGGAGCCGAACCGCGCTGCGCCCGGCTTCGGCCGGCCCGCGCCCACAGCTGCGCAGCCGATGGCACCGGCAGCGCAACAGCCGATGGCACCGGCAGCCAATCCACCCACTGCCGCGCCTGCGCCGGCCTTGAGCCGCCCGGCCGTGGTCGCACCGCCGCCTGCGGCGCTGCCGGAGCGGCCGACGATGCGCGCGCCGCCGGTTCTGCGCGGCGACGAACGCGGTGATGGCCGCCGCGGTGACGAGCGACGCATGGACGAGCGGCGTCAACAGCGCCCCGAGTTGCCGCCCGCGCAGGTACAAACGCCGGTGCAGCCGCCGCAGTCTCAGCCCGCGCAGTTGCCACGTGCCGAGCGCCCAGCGCCGCCGGCGGCGCCTCGCCCTGCCGAAGTGCAGCGCTCGCCAGCGCCCGCAACCTTGCCAGCGGCGCCGCCGCAGCGTTCGCAACCCCAGCAAGCACAGCAAGCGCCACAACCGCAACCGCGCGCGGAGCCTCGACAAGAGCCACAACCGCCGCGCCAGCAGCGCCCTGAGCAGCGTGGTGATCCGCGCGAGCCACGCGAGCCGCGAGAACCGCGAGAACCGCGCTGAGCAGCGGGTTCAGCGCTTGAGCAGCGGTTCGAGCACCGGCCAGACGTTCTCGAGAATGGTCGGGTGCGCCGCAGCCGTCGGGTGAATGCGGTCGGGCTGGAACAGCATGTCGGCCTTCGGCCCATCGGCCACGCCCTTCAGCAGGAACGGCACGAGCACCGCGCCTTCGGCCTGCGCAACGGTTGCGAACAGCGCAGCGAACTGTTCGCCGTACTGGCGCCCATAGTTCGGCGGCAATTGCATGCCGGCGATCACGACCTTCGCGCCGCTCGCTTTGGCGGCCTTGGCCATGGCGTCGAGGTTGTCACGCGTCATGGCCAGCGGCAGGCCGCGCAGCGCATCGTTGCCGCCGAGTTCGAGCACGACCACGTCGGGCCGCTGCTGCTTGAGCAGCGCGGGCAAACGGGTGCGGCCGCCCGAGGTGGTGTCACCGCTGATGCTGGCGTTGACCACGCTTGCGGCAATCTTCTTTTGCACCAACCGCGCTTCCAGCAACGCGACCCAGCCGCTGCCACGTTTGAGGCCGTATTCGGCAGAGAGGCTGTCGCCGACGACCAGAATCAACGGGCCGCCGGCCGTGCGCGTTGCTTGCGTCCCTTGGGCATGTGCGGGCGCTGGCAGCGCCATGCTGACCGCGCAGGCAAGCGCGGTAAAGTGCGCGGGCCAGTCACGCCGAAACCGTCTTCGAGACCTTCCAATCGCATCGCCATTCATGTCTGAACCCATCATTGCTGTCGAACGCGTCACCAAGCAGGTCCAGGACTCCACCGGCACGCTGACCATTCTCCATGAGATCGATTTTTCGCTGGCGCCGCGCCAGTCGGCCGCGATCGTCGGCGCGTCGGGCTCGGGCAAGAGCACCTTGCTGGCCATCATCGCCGGGCTCGACACGCCGACCACCGGCACCGTCAAGCTCGCCGGCACCGACCTGTTCACGATCGACGAAGACGCGCGCGCTGCGGTGCGTGCTGCGAAGGTGGGCTTCGTGTTCCAGAGTTTCCAGTTGCTCGGCAACCTGAATGCGCTCGAAAACGTGATGCTGCCACTCGAACTGCAGGGCCGCAGCGACGCGCGCGTTCTTGCCACGGAAATGCTGCAGCGCGTCGGCCTCGGCGAGCGCCTGCGGCACTACCCGAAGGTGCTGTCGGGTGGCGAGCAGCAGCGCGTCGCACTGGCCCGCGCCTTCGTCGTGCAACCGGCCGTGTTGCTGGCCGACGAACCGACCGGCAGCCTCGATTTCGCGACCGGCGAAACCGTCATGGAACTGATGTTCGCGCTGAACCGCGAAGCCGGCACGACGCTGGTACTGGTCACCCACGACCGCAGCATCGCCGCGCGTTGCGATCGCCAGTTGCGCATCGAAGCCGGAAGAGTCGCCCCAGAGCCCCAGGCGTAGCCGAAGGCCAGCCCAGAAACCAAACAAGGGCGCCAACGGCGCCCTTGTAGCAGTAGCGAAGCGCCCAATTCTCGAAGCGCCCAGTTCTCGAAGCGCCAAATTCCCGAAGCGCTCAGTTCGCCGTAAATTTATAGTCGGTCTTCGCCTTGACGCGAATCTCATCGCGAAAGTCCGCCAGCTTCTTCTGTTCCATCCGCTGCTTCAACTGCGCCTTCACGTCGTCGAACGGCGGGAACTGCGCCTCGCGCGTGTCGTCGAGCCGAATGATGTGGAAACCGAACTGCGTCTTGACCGGCTCCTGCGTCATCTCGCCCTTCTTGAGCTTGGCCATCGCCTGCGAGAACTCAGGCACATAGGCACTCGCGGCCGCGAAGTCGAGGTCGCCGCCGTTGGCGCCCGATCCCGGGTCCTTTGAGTTCTTCTTCGCGAGTTCCTCGAAGTTTCCGCCGGCCTTGATCTGCGCGATCAGCGCCTTGGCTTCGTCTTCCTTCTCGACCAGGATGTGGCGCGCGCGGTATTCGGTGCCGGCCGACTGCGCCTTGAACTTCTCGTACTCGGCCTTGATGTC
>JANMWQ010000718.1:0-3919 GCA_031394085.1 Rhizobacter sp.
CGGCGGCGCGCGCTACAGCGGCCGGCAGTACGGCACGCTCGACAACAGCGACCCGAACGGCGCCACCTACACCGGCGTCAGCAGCTTTCTCGTTGCCGACGTGCGAGTGCAATACCGCATCGATCGACAATGGTCGGTCGCGGCCGGCATCGACAACCTGGGCAACCGCACCTACTGGGCATTCCACCCCTACACCCAGCGCACGTTCAATGCCGAACTGCGTTTCGATCTTTGAAGGAACCACACGCCATGAAACTGAATTTGATCATCTCCACCGCCGCGCTCACCCTCGCAAGCGCCTTCGCGCACGCCCACTCATTCAAGCTCGGCGCGATCGACATCGGCCACCCGTATGCGCGCCCCACCGTGGCCGGCCAGCCGATGGGCGGCGGCTACCTGTCGCTCGACAACAAGGGCCGCGACGACAAGCTGGTCTCGGCCACCGCGGCCGTCTCGGCCAGCGTCGAGCTGCACTCGATGAGCATGGAGGGCGACGTGATGCGCATGCGCCAGGTCGATGCCATCGCGCTGCCCACCGGCAAGCTGGTGGAGCTCAAGCCCGGTGGCTATCACCTGATGTTCGTGGGCCTGAAGGCGCCGCTCAAAGCGGGCGACAAGTTTCCGATGAAACTGAAGTTCCAGAACGCCGGTGAGGTCGAGGTCACGGTGAACGTCGAGGTGCCGAAAGCCGCCGGCGATGCGGCCGTCGAGCACAAGCACTGAACTCGCACGCCGTTACTTTCCGAGCGCGCGCAGCGCCAGCTTGATGCCGTCGCTGACGCCCACGTCGGCCGGCAGCGCCTTCAACGCGGCCGCGGCCTCGCGGTCGTTGTAGCCGAGCGCGAGCAGGGCTTGCAGGATGTCGCCCTGCGCGTTGTTCGCGATGTGGGTCGGCGCGCTGATCGCGTCGCCGAGCTTGCCCTTGAGTTCGAGCAACAGGCGCTCGGCGGTTTTCTTGCCGATGCCGGGCACTTTCACGAGGCGGCCGGCTTCCTGAAGGCTCACCGCCTGCGCGAGTTCGTTGACGCTCAGCCCCGAGAGAATCGACAGCGCGGTGCGGGGGCCGACGCCCGAGATCTTCACGAGCAGCCGAAAGGTCGCGCGCTCGTCGTGGGTGAGAAAGCCGAACAGCACCTGCGCGTCTTCGCGCACGATGAAATGCGTCAGCAAGGTCACACGTTCGCCGAGGCCGGGCAGGTTGTAGAAACTGCTCATCGGCACGTCGACTTCATAGCCGACACCGTTCACGTCGATGAGCAATTGCGGTGGCGATTTTTCCGCGAGCGTGCCGGTGATGCGTCCGATCATGCGGCGATTATCACGACAGGCCTTCGATGGCCCGCTGGTCGCGAATGAACTGAACGTCGAACGACAGCTTCGGCAAGGTCGGTGATGCAGCGTCGAGTACACGCCAGACTGGCGTGAGCGCGTCGATCGGCGTGCCGCGTGAGAGCGATTCCCAGGTGGCCTCGGCGACCGTTCGGATGTGAAAGCCGGTCGTGATCGGGCACGTCACTTCGGCGCCGTGCGCGCGCGCCAGCCGCGCCCGCAGCGTCTTCACATCGACGCTCTCGCCGCGCGGAATGCGGCGGATGAACGCATCGATCAGTGCCGCCGTCGGCACCAGCATGACCTGCCCGGCCCTCATGCCGGCGATGTCGATCGGTGCTGGCTTGACGACATGCGGCCGCGGGTCGGCGAGCTTCTCGGTCCAGGTCTTCATTGCGGTCGCAGCGGTAGCCGGATGTGGGTGACGAGATCGGCCGGCGCGGTGTCTCGCGGGCTGTTCAGGTATTGCTCGACCACCGGTGCATCGGCCGGCTCACGGCCCGAGCCGACCAGCCACTCGCCGAACAGCCAGCGGTAGGCCGCGCCCATCGTCGCGTACGGGCCGGTGTGCACGAGCACTGCGCACTCAGCCGCCGGGAGCGTGGCGCGATGCAGGGGAAAGGGCAGCGGCGCCGCCGCCTCGCCTTCGGCACAGCCGGCGACGCAGGCCTGCGCGCGCAGATCGGCCTCGGGCACCACGCTCGGGTCATCGAAAAAGCGCGCCAGCATGCGCACGCCGGGCCGCACCAGCCCGAGTGCGGCGACGCGGCCGAACAGGGCGTCGAAGGACTGCCCGATCTGCATGTAAGGGCCGGCATGGTCGAGTGCGATCACGTCGACCGCGGGCAGGTGCGCGACCGTGACCGGGTGTGCCGCGCCCGGTGCGACCCGGTCGAAGGCGACGAACGCGGTGTGCTGGCCGCTCGCGCGGTAGCGTGCCGGTGGCAGTCCGTAGACGCTGCTGAAGGTGCGCGTGAACGACTGCAGATTGGGGTAGCCCGAGCGCCGCGCGATCGCGCTGACCGGGTCCGCCGAGTTCGCGAGCCAGCCAGCGGCGCGGTGCAGGCGCAGCCGCTTCACGGTCGCGGCCATCGTCTCGCCGCAGAGCGAGTGGTAGATGCGGTGCCAGTGGTGCGGCGAGAGGTGCGCGATCTCGGCGAGCCGGAGCAGATCGAGCGGCTCGTCGAGGTGCGCGTACACGTGGTCGACCACGCGCCGCATGCGCGGGTCGAAGTGTCGCCAGGCTGTGGAGTCGGGTTGCAGTGAATTCATGGCATGCATGATTCCACCACCACATTTGACAAGTCTTGCGGAGTTGCCGTCTCCGCCGCCCGTTCGATCAGGCCCGGCGGAACAGGCCCAGGCGCTGCGCTTCGAGCGCGGCCTCGGCGCGCGAACTCACATTGAGCTTGCGGTAGATCTGCTTCACGTAGTCGGCGATGGTGTGGCGCGAGAGGTTGAGCTGCACGCCGATCTCGGGCAACGTGTAGCCCTTGGCCACGCGCAACAGCACTTCGTTCTCGCGGTCGGTGAGTGCCACGTGCGGCATGTTCTGCGGGCGCTCCTGCGGGCGCGTCTGCGCCGCGAAGTGCGAGATCACGCGGCGTGCGATCGACGGGCTCAGCGGCGGCTCGCCCGCGCTCATGCGCTTGAGTTGCTCGGCGATCAGCTCGCGGGCCTGTTCCTTGAGCAAGTAGCCGAACGCGCCCGCCTGCAGCGCGGGGAACAGGTGATCGTCGTCGTCGTGGATCGTGACCACCACCGACTGGCACTCCGGCTGCGATTCGCGCAGCGCAGCGACCACGTCGACGCCCGAGCCGTCGGGCAGGCCCAGATCGCACAGCGCGAGGTTGAACTTGACGGCGGTGACGAGCTCTAGCGCGTCGTGCACGCGCGCGGCTTCGTGAATCTGCGCCTCGGGAAACACGCCCTTGACCAGCACCTTCAGCCACGAGCGGATTTCGGGCAGGTCTTCGAGCAGCAGGATGTTGTTCATGGTGGTGCCAGGGTGGTCGTCAGGGGCCAAACGCGGGCAGGTGGGCGGTGCCTCGTTTCATCGTACCGCGCGGGTGCCGCCGCCGGGGGATTTTGCTCAAAGCGGAACTGTGAGCCTTATCACAGTGCCATAGCCGGGGCCGGATTCGACCAGGCACTGCCCCTGCATCTGCTTTGCGCGGTTCTTCATGCTCGACATGCCGTGACCGCGGTCGAGCTTGCCGTCGAGCTCCATCGAGATGCCCCTGCCGTTGTCTTGCACCGTGAGGCCGAACTGGCGCTCGCTGATCGCGCAGCGCACCTTGCAATGCGACGCGCCGCTGTGCTTGATGATGTTGCTGACAGCCTCGCGCAGGATGCGCGTGGTCTGAACGAAGCCGCGCGCCGGCAGCAACAACTCGATCTCTTCGGTCGGGCTGCGCCAGTCGGCCTCGATGTTGGCCTGGCCCAGGCGCAGGACGGTTTCGGCGCGCCAGTCGGCCAGCGCATCGGCCAGGCGCATCGGCCGGCCGGTGAGGCCGCGCACCGAGAGCCGCATTTCTTCGAGCGCCTCGCGCGCGAGGGTCGAGATGCGCTCGCTTTCACTTGTATGAAC
>JANMWQ010000736.1:0-5262 GCA_031394085.1 Rhizobacter sp.
CAGCGAGTCGCAGCTCGGCGATCGCCCTGAACGCTGACCGGCTTTGTTCGCGCGTATCGAGCATGCCGTCGACGGAGATCGCATCACCGTCGTTGTGAATGTCGAGCCCGCGAAGGCGGAGTCGATCGAAGGCCTGCCTCAGCTCGTCGGCCGCCCCGGCCCCGCGCTCGTGCCCTTGCACCGACTCCTGGGGGCGAGCCTGAACCATCACTGCAGCCAAACACGACGCGATAGCCAGTGCAACGCCGGCGCTCGCGGCATAGGCCGCGGTTCGGCGCCGCGGCAGACCGCGGATCGGCACGGCGGGGGCCGGCGGCTCGAACAAGCGCGCCAGCAATTCCATGTCGGTGGGCCAGTCACCTTCCGTGGGGCCGAGGCAGATGACGATGTCGCCGAACCTCGCTGGCTGCAGCTCGCGCAACACTTGCCCGGGTGCGAGCGGGGCAGGCACGCCGCGCGCCGTCTCGTCTTGAGCATCGTTCGACGCCACGACCCGCAGCTCGACATCACCTTGCGGGCCCACGCACAGTGCGAGGGTCGGTGCAGTCCAGTCAGAAATGGCAATCTCGTTGTCATCAGCTGCGCCGATCGTGTGTTCGCCCGGTGCCAACTCCAGGCAGGCCCCGTTGTGCCGACCCGATAGGACCCGAAGACGCTTGCTTTGCTGCGAAGCCATGGCTCAGTACCCCGACAAAAGCGTGGCCGTGCAGTCGGGCCAGGTCGGGGCGTCCCTGCGGCATCCGGGCAGCGCCCGAACCGGGGCGGCGTTGGCAGCGACGACGATGAGTGGAGGTGCGGAGGCAGCTGCGGATGCAGGTGCAGGTGCAGGTGCAGGTGCAGGTGCAGCCGCCTTGGCCGAGGCGCCGGCATCCAGCGCGCGCTGATCCAATAACGCCGTGCGTGCTGCGCCGGGGCGCGGTGCGGCAGCTCCGGTCTGAACGCCGGCTGGATCGAAGTTCGAGCCAGCCACACGGATCAGTTTCGGTGTCAACAGGAACATCCGCTCACTGCGAAACCTGCTGACTTCTTCGCGCCGAAACAAGGCGCCGAGGTATGGAACACGGCCCAGGCCTTTCACGCCCGAAAATCCGGTCGAGTCGGTCTCGGAGGTGATGCCGCCGATAAGCAGGCTCTCGCCCTCGGGCACGGTCGCATCGGTCTGGATTTCAGTCGACTTGACGGTGGGGATGCTGTCGACCACGCTGGCTTCGAAGCTCCCGTCGCGGATCGACAGCGCCAGGCGAATGTCGCGCGCACCGGCGCGCGCCACGATCTGCGGCACCACCTGCAGCGACGTGCCGGCCTCGACGGTGTAGAGGTTGGCCTCGAGGTTGCCCGCCACCCGTACCGACACCGAGCGCTTGTCGGACATGGTCGCGAGGTGGTTGGCAGCGCCCAACACCCGGCCGCGCGACAGCACGCGTGCCTTGCCATTGCTCTCGAGCGCACGGATGCGCGCCAGCAGTACCCGGCCCGCGTCGGTAACCAACGTGGTGATGTTCGCGCCAATGCTCGACAGGCTGGCGCCGGTCGAACTGCCGCCCACGCCGCCCGTGCTCGACGGCGAGGTCGGCGAGATCGACAAGGTTTTCGTGCCGCTGGCGTTGCTGAAATTCCAGTCGATGCCGAGCGCATCGAAATCGTCGGAACTCACGTCGATGATCGTGACTTCGATTTCAACCAGATCCTGAGCCACGTCGAGCTTGCGGATCAGCGCGGTGTACTTCGACATCTGGTCAGCCGGTGCGCGTACCAGCACCGAGTTGGTCGCCTCGTCGGCCTGGAACACGGGGGCTGCGGCTTCCAGCGACTCGCTGCCGCGCTCGCTCACGTCGATGCCCTGGCGACCCTTCGCGGACGACGCGGGCGCCGCAGTTGCTCCGGCAGACTCGCCCTTCATGCTCTGGCCCTGGCCCTGCAACGCGCGCCGCTGGGGCTGCAGCGGCACGCCCAAGCTGGCCTCGGCCGACTGCCGCGCCTGCGCCACCATGGGGGTGTCTGCGGTTGCGCCGCCGCTGCCGCCGTAGACGGCGTTCAATGTGCTGACCATCCCCTTGATTCGCGAAGCGCCGCTGCCGCGGTCGGCCGCAAATGCGAAGTTGAGCGCGACCACAACGACCTCACTGGCACCTCCGCCGCCGTAACGCTGCTCCAGAGTCGATACGACCGAACTGACCAATTCGATGTGACGCGGCGGGCCGTAGGCAACCAGCGTTTGCTCGGAGTCGTTGTAGCGAAGGGGATAGCGCGAATCACCGAGCCCGAGCGACTCCAACATCTGGCGCACCTGCTCGCGTTTGAATCCGCGCAGCCTGAACACCTTGCTCTGCATGGCCCGCGAAGGGTAGGCGAACAAGGTCACGCCGTCGAAATACCAGATGACTCCGTACGACTTCGACAAGGTCGACAAGAACTCCGAGGGGCTTCGGTTGAACGACACGTTGACCGTGCCTTCGAGCGCCGCGTCGGTGATGACGGCCAGCCCTTGGCTGGCTGCAAAGTCTTGAATTACATCGGGCAGGCGCTTGTTGTCGGCGCGATAAACGAATGTCTTGGATGCCCACTTGGGCTCGGTCGCACTGGCCGCACCCGCGCCAGCCATAGCGATCGCGGCGACAAGAAAGGCAGTTCCGGTAAACGAAATCAAGCGCTGTGTCATCTGAGTCTCGGCACGTCTGTCATCGGGAAGCTCAGCACGGTGCGAGACCGCTGCCAAGTACCTTTATCGCTTCTCTACATCTCCGGACTCAGAGTAGGCCCAACACCGATTCGCGCTGTGGGCAAATGCGAAGCCGTGTGCCAGTTCACGAAAGCAATTGCGCGATGGACACCACCAGTGACATGTCTGTCCGCTTGGCATCGGCATCGTGGGTCACGAAGGCACCGACACGCCAAAGCGTGGTGTTCGCGGCATGAATCGAACACCACGGTGTGGTTCGTGTGTCCGGTGCGCTGCACGGATCACCTCCCGGACAGGGGCCGATACAGCTAGCGACCCGCCGGCGGGCCTGATCGTCGAAGATCCGCCCTGGCGCGCCGAGCGCACGTTATTCTGCGGCCATGCCTCACACCGACATCGACATCGATACCGACACCGACACCGCCCGCACCGCCTTGCTGATCGTTACGCAGGCCGCGTTGCCAGACGCGCTCGCCGCGTCGCCGTTCGGTCCGTTCGAGAGCCATGTCTGCGCGGGACGCGACGAGGTGCTGGCGCGGCTCGCCGATGGCGGCTGCGACGCGCTGGTGTTGAACGACGGCGCCGACGCGATCGACATCGCGGCCGAAGCCGGGCGCGACCTGGCGGTCCTGGTCGTCGCCGCCGAGCTCGATCCGCCGCGCGTGCTCGATTGGCTGGGCCGTGGTGCGCAAGACGTGTTGTGCGCCGATGACCTCACAGCCGCCTCGCTGCCGCAGCGCCTGCGCGCCGCGATCGAGCGCAAGCGCCTGGAGCGCGACGCGCGCACTGCCTACGCGACCGACCTCGACACCGGCCTGCCGCACCAGCAGCAGTTGATCGAACACATGAGCCAGTTGCTCGCGTTGCGCGAACGCGAGCCGGCGCCGATGGCGGTGCTCGCGCTGCGCATCGAAGGCTTCGCAGCGACCGAAGCGCGGCTCGGCCGTGACGGCGCGAATGCACTGCGCCGCAAGGTCGCGGTGCGGCTGCGTGCCGGCGTGCGCGGAAGCGACGTGGTCGCCGCGCTGGCCGACGACAGTTTCGCGGTGCTGCTCGGCTCGATTCTGACGCCGGCCGACGCGGCGCGCGTCGGCGCCAAGCTGTTGAAGTCGTTGATGGAGCCGTTGCGCGTGGCCGGTGAAGACGTGGCCATCGCGACCGCGCTCTGCATCGGTCAGTACCCCGAAGACGGCACGCAGCCCGATGTGCTGCTGCGCCGGGCCGTCGGCCTCGCAGCCGCCGCGCAGGCCCAGGGCCGCGCCGGCTTCTCGAACTTCGGCGAAGCCGGCGCCGCCAACGACGAGTAGGCCGGCGCGCGCAACGACGAGCAGGCCTGCGCGCAATGACGAGCAAGCCCGCGCGCAATGACGAGCAGGCCTGCGGCCTGGCGAGCCTTTCGCCACGGCCTCGCCACCTACAATCGAAAACTGTTCAAAACAAGCACACGTCTACTTTTGTGTGGCCAGAAAGCCCGGAATGAAAGCAGCAGAAATCCGTTCCACGTTCCTGAAGTTCTTCGAGGCGAAGGGCCACACCATCGTCGCATCGAGCCCGGTCGTGCCGGGCGACGACCCGACGCTGCTGTTCACGAACGCCGGCATGAACCAGTTCAAGGACGTGTTCCTCGGCACCGACCGCCGCGCGTACTCGCGCGCCACCACCGCGCAAAAGTGCATCCGCGCCGGCGGCAAGCACAACGACCTCGAGAACGTCGGCTACACCGCGCGCCACCACACCTTCTTCGAGATGCTGGGCAACTTCAGCTTCGGCGACTACTTCAAGAAAGACGCTATTCGCTACGCGTGGGAGCTGCTGACCGAGGTCTACAAGCTGCCCGCAGACAAGCTCTACGTCACGGTCTACGCCGAAGACGACGAGGCTTTCGACATCTGGACGAAGCAGATCGGTCTGGAGCCGAGCCGCGTCATTCGCATCGGCGACAACAAGGGCGCGCGCTACGCCTCCGACAACTTCTGGATGATGGGCGACACCGGCCCGTGCGGCCCGTGCACCGAGATCTTCTACGACCACGGGGAGGACATTCCCGGCGGCCTGCCGGGCTCGCCGGATGAGGACGGCGACCGCTATATCGAGATCTGGAACAACGTGTTCATGCAGTTCAACCGCCAGGTCGACGAGAAGAGCGGCGCGCACGTGATGCACCCGCTGCCGAAGCCGAGCGTCGACACCGGCATGGGGCTCGAGCGACTGACCGCCGTGCTGCAGCACAAGCACAGCAACTACGAGATCGACACGTTCGTGAATTTGCTGGGGGCGGCGAAGAAGGCGGTCATGGAGGCTGGTGGCGCGGCAGAAGTCATGGCGGACTACCTTTCGGGCGAAGTCAGCCCCTCGCTCAAAGTCATCGCCGACCACATCCGCGCCTGCACATTCACCATTGTCGACGGCGTGATCCCGAGCAACGCCGGCCGAGGCTACGTGCTGCGCCGCATCGCGCGCCGCGCGATCCGCCACGGCTACAAGCTCGGCGCGAGAAAGCCGTTTTTCCATACGCTGGTGCCTGCGCTCGCCACCGAGATGGGCGATGCCTACCCCGAATTGCGCCGCGAAGAAAAGCGCGC
>JANMWQ010000746.1:0-10902 GCA_031394085.1 Rhizobacter sp.
AAAGGCCGGGTCGAGTTCGACGGCACCGACACTGCGACCACGTTCAAGTCGAAAGATTCACTCGCGCTGCGCCGCCGCATGCAGATGATTTTTCAGGATCCATACGCGAGCCTGAACCCGCGCTGGAAAGTGGCCGACATCGTCGGTGAGCCGCTGAGGGAGCACGGGCTGCTGCAGCACGCGAGCGGCACCGGCGCCAAGGCCGACGCGAACGAGGTGAGGGCGCGCGTGGCGCAGCTGCTGCAATCGGTCGGGTTGGCCGCGGCCGATGTCGAGAAGTTTCCGCACCAGTTCTCGGGCGGACAGCGCCAGCGCATCTCGATCGCCCGCGCGCTCGCGACCCAGCCCGAGTTTCTGGTGTGCGACGAGCCGACTTCGGCGCTCGATGTGTCGGTGCAGGCGCAGGTGCTCAACATCATGAAAGACCTGCAGCGCCAGCAGGGCCTGACGTATCTGTTCATCTCGCACAACCTCGCGGTCGTGCGGCACGTGAGCGACCAGGTCGGCGTGATGTACCTCGGCCGCATCGTCGAGCTCGCCGACAAGGGCGACCTGTTCGCTCGGCCACGCCACCCGTACACGCGGATGCTGCTCGACGCGATCCCCGACATCCACATGAGCGGCCGGTCGCGCACGCCGGTGCAAGGCGAGGTGCCGAACCCGTTGAACCCACCGAGCGGCTGCAGCTTCCATCCGCGCTGTCCGCATGCGAACGCGCGCTGCAAGGGCGAGCGTCCGATGTTGAAGATGTTCGGCGGCGCGCTGATCGCGTGCCACGGGGTCGAAGAGGGCCGGATCTAGTCGGGGCTCAGCCCGAACGGACCTTGCAGGTACTGCGCGAAAAGCTCTCAGTCACTCAGTCGGCGGGCAGCAAGTGCTCGCCACTGAACAGCGCCGCGACCGTCTCTCGGTCGCGAATCAACCAGGCCTCGTCGCCCGACACCATCACCTCGGCCGCGCGGCCGCGCGTGTTGTAGTTGCTGGCCATGCTCATGCCGTAGGCACCGGCCGACAGCACGGCAATGAAGTCGCCGGCGCGCACCGCGAGTTCGCGTTCGGTGCCGAGCCAGTCGCCCGATTCGCAGACCGGGCCGACCACGTCGAACAACATCGGTGCATCGCGGCGTGCATGGCAGGCGACGATCTTCATCCACGCCTGGTACAGGGCAGGGCGCATCAGGTCGTTCATCGCGGCGTCGACGATGCAAAAGTTTTTCTGCTCACCGGGCTTCACGTAGAGCACCTCGCTGACCAGCACGCCGGCATTGCCGACGAGCGAGCGCCCGGGCTCGAACATGAGCTTGCGGTGGCCGTGGCCGCGTGCGTCGATGCGCGCGAGCAGGCTTGTCACCAGCGCTTCGGCCGAGGGCGGCGCCTCGTCGGTGTAGGTGATGCCAAGGCCACCGCCGAGGTCGAGGTGATGAATCGCGATGCCGCGTGCCTCGATCGTTTCGATCAGGTCGAGCAGGCGATCGAGCGCATCGAGGTACGGCCCGGCCTCGGTGATCTGCGAGCCGATGTGGCAATCGATGCCGACCACTTCGAGCCCCGGCAACGCGGCGGCGCGCAGGTAGTTCGCGAGTGCGTCTTCGTGGGCGATGCCGAACTTGTTGCCCTTCAGCCCGGTCGAGATGTAGGGGTGCGTGCCGGCATCGACATCGGGGTTGATGCGCAGGCTCACGCACGCGGTCTTGGCGGTGGCCACTGCCACGTGCGACAGCAAATCGAGTTCGGCCTCGCTCTCGACGTTGAAGCACATCACGCCGACTTCGAGCGCACGCTTCATCTCGGCGCGGGTCTTGCCGACGCCCGAGAACACGATCTTCGAGGCCGGCACGCCGACCGCCAGCACGCGTTCGAGTTCACCGCCCGAGACGATGTCGAAGCCGCAACCGGCCTGCGCGAAGACCTGCAGCACGGCGAGGTTCGAGTTCGCCTTCATCGCGTAGCAGATCAGGTGATCCCGGCCCTTCAGCCCGCGCTGGTAGCTTGCGAGCGCGTCGCGCATCGAGGCCTTCGAGTACGCATACAGCGGCGTGCCGTGTTCGCGCGCGAGCGCGCCGACCGAGCAACCTTCGATGAACAAATCGTCGCCGCGGTAGGCGATCTGCGGGGCGCCGGGCAAGGTCATGGCCGAGAGGCGGAAGCGGGCAAGGCGGAGGAGGCTGCCGTCGAAACAGCGGGCGCTGATGCGGTGGCGGGCGCCGCACCCGGCGGCTTGGGCAGCATCAGCGGCCCTTTTTGGCCACACGCTGCGAGCAGCGCGAAGGCGGCCACGCATGCACACACTCCGGGTGCAGCCTTCGAGGCCGCCGCTACACTGATCTTGCGCTGCAACATCCCAGGATTCTATCGACCATGCCTGCCGACCTTTCCATCACGCCGCTGACCGATGCCGACTACCTGACGCGCGCAAACGCGGTGCTGGCCAGCGTCGAGGCCGCGGTCGACGCCTGGCTCGAGTCCGACCTGGTCGACATCGACGCGCACCGCACCGGCGGCCTGCTGGAAATGAGCTTTCCGAACCGCAGCGTGATCGTCTTGAACACCCAACCGCCGCTGCACGAAATATGGCTCGCGGCGCGCTCGGGCGGCTTTCACTACAGGTTCGCGAACGGCGCGTGGCGCGACACCCGCGACGGGCGCGAGCTGTTCGAGGCGCTGTCGGCGTGTGCGAGCGAGCAGGCAGGTCAGCCGTTGACGTTCACGCCGCCCGCTACTTGATCAGCGTTTGAACAGGTCGAGGATGCTCTTGCGCTCCTCTTCGTCGGGCGCTGTCGGCAGCTTGTCGTCGAGGCCCACACTGGCCACACCCGCGCCCTTCGTGTACTCCTCGTAGTACCACTCGTCGCCGACGTTGACCACGCCCTCGGGCACCGGGTACTGCTCGACCGGTTTGCCGTTGAGCGCGTGCTTCATGTACTCGATCCAGATCGGCAGCGAGAGGCCACCGCCGGTTTCGTTGTCGCCGAGTTTGCGCGGCGTGTCGTAGCCGACCCAGACGATCGCCACCAGGCTGGGCTGGAAACCGGCGAACCAGGTGTCGATCGAATCGTTGGTGGTGCCGGTCTTGCCGTAGATGTCCGGGCGCACCAGTGCACGCCGGGCGGCCGCCGCCGTGCCGCGCAACGCCACCGAGTTCAGCAAGGTGTCCATCACGTAGGCGTTGCGGGCATCGAGCGTGCGCATCGATTCGTTCAGTGCTGGCGGCGTCGTTTCGTTCAACACCCGACCTTTGTGATCGGTGATCTTGCTGATCAGCATCGGGTTGACGCGGTAGCCGCCGCTGGCGAACACGCTGTACGCCGAGGCCATCTGCAGCGGCGTGACCGAGCCGGTGCCGAGTGCCATCGGCAGGTAGGCGGGGTGTTTGTCGGCCTCGAAGCCGAAGCGCGTGATCCAGTTCTGCGCGTACGGCGCTCCGATCGACTGCAGGATGCGGATCGAGATCATGTTCTTCGAGCGCTCGAGCCCGCGCCGCATCGTCATCGGCCCCTCGAACTTGCCGTCGTAGTTCTTCGGCTCCCACGGCTGGCTGCCGGTCGAGCCGGCATCGAAGAACAGCGGTGCATCGTTGATGACGGTGGCGGGCGTGAAGCCCTTCTCGAGCGCCGCCGAGTAGACGAAGGGCTTGAAGGCCGAGCCCGGTTGGCGCCAGGCCTGTGTGACGTGGTTGAACTTGTTCTTCGCGTAGTCGAAGCCGCCGACCATCGCGCGCACGGCACCGGTACGCGGATCGATCGCGACGAAAGCGCCTTCGACCTCGGGCAGTTGCGTGATGCTCCACTCGCCCGGCTTGCCGTTGTTGGCCGAGCCGCGGATCAGGCGGATCACTGCGCCCGGCCGGATCTGCGTCTTCGGGTTGCCCTTGGCGACGAGCCCCGACGCGACCGGCTTGAGCCCGTCGCCGGTGACCGTGATCGCTTCGCCGCTCTGCAGTACCGCCACCACTTTCTTCGGGCCGGCCTCGGTGGCGATCGCCGCCTTCAGCTCGTCGTTGTCGGGATGGTCCTGCAGCGCCTCGGCGATGCGGGCATCGACCTCGCTCGGGTTCGCGGGCAGATCGACATAGTCTTCCGGGCCGCGATACACCTGCCGCCGCTCGTAGTCCATGATGCCGCGGCGCAGCGCCCGGTACGCGACCATCTGGTCGCTCGATTTCAGCGTCAGGTACACGTTGAGGCCGCGCGTGTACGACTCGTCGCCGTACTGCGAGTAGATCAACTGCCGCGCTGCCTCGGCCACGTACTCGGCGTGCACCGCCACCTCGGAGGGCTCACGGTAGCGCAGCGTTTCGCCGCGCGCGACATCGCGCTGTGCCGGCGTGATGAAGCCGTTGTCGGCCATGCGGTCGAGGATGCGCAACTGCCCACTCTTCGCACGTTCCGGGTTGTTGATCGGGTTGTAGGCCGAAGGCGCCTGCGGCAACCCGGCCAGCATCGCGGCCTCGGCGACCGAGACGTCTTTGAGCGGCTTGCCGAAATAGATCTCGGCAGCCGACGCAAAGCCATAGGCGCGCTGGCCCAGAAAGATCTGGTTCATGTAGATCTCGAGGATCTGGTCTTTCGACAGCAGGCTCTCCATCTTGAAGGCCAGCAGCATCTCGTAGATCTTGCGGGTGTAGGTCTTCTCGGTCGACAGGTAGAAATTACGCGCGACCTGCATCGTGATGGTCGAGGCGCCCTGGCTGCGCGAGCGGTTGAACTGCGCCAGGGCGGCGCGCGCCACGCCTTTGAGGTCGACGCCGCTGTGCTCGTAGAAGCGCGCGTCTTCAGAGGCCAGCACTGCCTGCTGCATCAGCTTGGGTATCTGCACCAGCGGCGTGAAATTGCGGCGTTCCTCGCCGTACTCGCCGAGCAGCACGCCGTCGGACGAGAAGACGCGCATCGGCAGCTTCGGCCGGTAGTCCATCAGGCCACCGATTTCGGGCAGGTTCGGGTACGCCACCGCCAACGCGATCCCGACCAGCACGACCACGGTGACGATGCCCGTGGCGGCCAGCCCGATCAGCCACAACGCGCTGCGCGTCAGCCAGCGCGCCCAGCTCGGCATGGCGGTGCCACCGCTCGCAGGGGGATCGGCGGCCCGCTTGGCCGGTCGCTCGGATTCGCTCATGACACTCCACGTTGCAAGTTCCCATTATAGAAAGCCGTCGATGCGCCGAAATGAGGAGGCGCAGTCGGGTTTTCAGGGCGCTCGCAGCGGCTCGCCGAAGACTCCCTCAGGGTTCTCCCGAGAGACCCGTTTCAAGCCTCACCGACGTGTGAGTTTTGCAACGAGCTGACGTGTGCAGAACCGGATTTTTCTTTGTGCCACAAAGGCTTTACTGCTAGCATTCAAGTAACTTATTAACAATCCAGCACGGTTCTTTACAGCTGGGGGAAAGGCGTCGTGAGCTTCCTTGACACCTTGTTGGGCCGCAAACATCCAGCGATGATCGGGCTGGACATCAGCTCGTCCAGCGTCAAGCTGGTGGAGTTGGGCCAGACCGCATCGGGCGAGTATGTTGTCGAGCGTTTCGGCGTCGAAAGCTTCGAGAAAGGCTGGATCGCCGATGGCCAGATCGAGAAGTTCGACGAGGTCGCCGAGGCCGTCAAACGCGTCGTTCTGAAGAGCGGCACGAAGACCCGGCAAGTCGTGATGGCGATGCCGCAATCGGCCGTCATCACCAAAAAGATCATGTTGCCGGCTGGCCTGCGCGAAGAAGAACTCGAAGTGCAGGTCGAGGCCGAAGCCAACCAATACATCCCGTTTTCGCTCGATGAGGTGAGCCTCGATTTTTGCGTGATCGGCCCAAGCCCGACTTCCGTCGGTGACGTCGAAGTGCTGATCGCTGCCTCGCGCAAAGACCGCGTGCAAGATCGCCAAGGCCTGGCCGAAGCTGCCGGCCTCACGCCCGCGGTGCTCGACATCGAATCGCATGCGTCGCGTCTGGCGATGAGCCGCGTGATCGCATCGCTGCCCAACGAAGGCAAGGACGCGTTGGTCGCCCTCTTCGAAATCGGCGCCGACACCACCAGTCTGAAGGTGCTGCGCGACGACGAAATGCTCTACGACCGCGATCAGGCCTTCGGCGGATCGCAGCTCACGCAATTGATCTCGCGCCAGTACGGTTTCTCGTACGAAGAAGCCGAGCAGAAGAAGCTCGCCGCCGACCTGCCCGACGACTACGAGCAGACGCTGCTCGCCCCGTTCGTCGACAGCCTCTCGCAAGAAATCGGTCGCGCGCTGCAGTATTTCTTCACCAGCACACCGCACCACAAAGTGCACTACGTGATGTTGGCCGGCGGCACGGCCGCGCTGCCGGGGCTCAAAGACCGTGTCACCGAGTTGACCGGTTTCGCCTCGATGGTCGTGAACCCGTTCGAGAACATGAAGCTCGGCTCGGCCGTGCGTGAAAGCAAGCTTCGCCGTGAGGCGCCGTCGTATCTCACGGCCTGCGGGCTGGCCATGCGGAGGTTCGTGCAGTGATTCTGATCAACCTGCTCCCGCACCGGGAAGAAAAACGCAAGCGCAAAAAAATCGCGTTCTTCGCCGGGCTCGGCGTGGCTGCTGCGGTCGGCTTGGGCATCGTCGGTGGCTGGTACGTCGTCGTCGAACAACTGAAGACCGCGCAGCAAGATCGCAACCAGTTCCTGCAAACCGAGATCGCCAAGCTCGAGCGCGAGATCAAAGACATCGCGAACTTGAAGGCCGAGATCGCCTCGCTCACGGCGCGCCAGAAGGCGGTCGAAGACCTCCAGACCGATCGCAACCTGCCGGTGCACATCTTGAATGAACTCGTGCGGCAAACGCCCGAGGGCATGTACTTCACGGTTCTGAAGCAAGACGGCCAATTGCTCAGCGTGACCGGCATCGCGCAAACGCAGGAGCGCATCTCCGAGTTCCTGCGCAACACCGCCTACAACTCCGAATGGCTGGTCACGCCCGAGCTCATCGAGAGCAAGGCCACCACCATCACCGGTGCCAATCGCGAGCAAAAGCGCTTGTTCGATTTCTCGGTGCGCCTGACCGTGAAGCGCCCGCAAGCTGCAGTTGCCGTGGGTGCGGTGCCCGCCAGTCCGCCGGCCAGTGGTGCCGCGGCCGCTGCTGCGAAGAAAGTTTGACATGGCGACCAAAGCAGCTCCGATCAATGTCGACCTGAACTCGGTCTTCGAAGGTGCGGTCTCGCAGTTTCGAAGCCTGAATCCCAACGAACCCGGCCAATGGCCGATGCTGCCAAAGATCCTGACCTGGGCGCTCGTGGCCGTGGCCATGGTCGTGCTCGGCTGGTTCACCTTGCTCTCCACCGCCCACGAGGGGCTCGAAGCCGAGCGCGCCAAGGAGCCCGGTCTGAAGACCGACTACCGCGCCAAGCTCGGTCAAGCCGTCAATTTGGCCGAGTTGCGCAAGCAGAAGGTGCAAGTCGAGGAGTACGTGCTGCAACTCGAGAAGCAGCTGCCCGGCAAGGCCGAGATGGATGCGCTGCTGTCGGACATCAACCAGGCTGGCCTCGGCCGCGGCCTGCAGTTCGAGCTGTTCCGCCCCGGTCAGGTGGTCGTGAAAGACTACTACGCCGAGTTGCCGATCGCGATTCGCGTCTCGGGTCGGTACCACGACATGGGCGCTTTCGCCGGCGACATCGCGAACCTCTCGCGCATCGTCACGCTGCACAACCTCAACATCTCGGCCGCGCCGCGCGACGCCACCGGCGCACTCGCGATGGAGGCCACCGCGCGCACTTACCGCTACCTCGATCAGACCGAGCTCGAAGAGATCCGCAAGAAGGCGGCCGCCGCGAAGCCGGGGGCGAAGAAATGATGGCCAAACCTGCACCGATGCGCTTGATCGTGGCGCTCGGCGTCGCGGTGTTCGCGCTGACCGCCTGCGGCGGCGAACAAGAAGAACTCACGCAATGGATGGACCAGCAGCGCCGCGAGGTCAAGCCCAGCGTCGAGCCCCTTTCGCCGCCGAAGAAGTTCACGCCGCAACCGTATGCGGCGCTCAGCGGCGTCGAGCCGTTCAGCAACCAGAAATTGAGCGTTGCGCTCAAGCAAGAGGCGAAACAGCCGAATTCCTTGTTGGCCGCCGAGATCAACCGGCGCAAGGAGCCGCTCGAGGCGTATCCGCTCGACAGCATGTCGATGGTCGGCAGCGTCACGAAGGCCGGTCGGCCCTACGCGCTGCTGCGGGTCGACAGCCTGCTCTACCAGGTCAAGCAAGGCGATTACCTCGGCCAGAACTACGGAAAGATCATGAAGATTTCCGAGACCGATGTTTCCCTCAGAGAAATTGTCCAGGATGCCGCTGGCGAATGGATCGAGCGCACCAGCGCCCTCCAGCTTCAGGAGAAGGCGCGATGAAGAGCAATCAGGAGAATCAGATGACAGCCAAGTGGCGCGCCCGTGCCTTGACGCTCGTGTTGTCGTTGGGAGCTTGTGCTCTCTCGCACGCGCAAAACGCCATCCAGTCGATCAACAGCAGCCAACAGGCCGGCGCCGAAGTGATCCGGATCGAGTTGTCCGAGCCGCTGACCGCATTGCCGGTCGGTTTCGTGATCCAGACGCCACCGCGCATCGCGATCGACCTGCCCGGCGTGACCAACGGTCTCGGCAAGCCGAGCGTCGAGATCAACCAGGGCAACCTGCGGACGGTCAGCGTGGCGCAATCCGGTGAACGCACACGCCTCGTGCTCAATTTGAAGAAGGCGGCGAACTACCGTGCCGAGATTCAGGGCAAGGTACTGCTGGTCGTGCTCGACGGCGGCCCCGCCCCCGACGCCTCGGTGGCCGCCGCGGGCTCCGCGGCCGCACCGGCGCCGGCAACCAGTTTCGCGCCGAGCCAGAACCGCAATCCGCTCGCACTCAAAGACATCGACTTCCGCCGCGGCGCCGATGGTGCCGGCCGGGTGATCGTCGAGCTGCCGAACAGCCAGGTGGGCGTCGACATCCGGCAGCAGGGCCAGACCCTGGTGGTCGAGTTCTTGCGCTCGACTCTGCCTGATTCGATGCGCCGCCGCCTCGATGTCACCGACTTCGGCACCCCGGTGCAGAGCGTCACGACCTCGCAAAACGGCGACCGCGTGCGCATGCTGATCGAGCCGCGCGGCAACTGGGAGCACAGCGCCTACCAGAGCGACAACCAGTTCGTGCTCGAAGTGCGCCAGCAAAAGATCGACCCGAACAAGCTCACGCAAGGCCCGGGCTACGCCGGCGAGAAGCTTTCGCTGAACTTCCAGAACATCGAAGTGCGCGCGCTGCTGCAGGTGATTGCCGACTTCACCAACTTCAACGTCGTGACCAGCGACACCGTCACCGGCAACGTCACGCTGCGCCTGAAAGACGTGCCCTGGGACCAGGCCCTCGACATCATCCTGCAAGCCAAAGGCCTGGGCCTGCGCAAGTCGGGCAACGTGATCCTGATCGCCCCGAAAGACGAGCTCAATGCGAAAGAAAAGGTCGAGCTCGAAGCCAAGGCGCAGATCGCCGCGCTCGAGCCGCTGCGCACGCAGGCCTTTCAGCTGAACTATGCGAAGGCGGCCGATGTGGCGGCTGGGTTGACGGGGCAGTCCGCAGGGCAGGGCGGCGGCGGCGGCGGCGGTGGTGGTGGTTCTACAACGTCGCGCATACTTTCGCCGCGAGGCAGCGTGATCTACGAAGCCCGCACGAACCAGCTGTTCGTCAGCGATGTGCCGACCAAGCTCCAGGAAATCCAGGACATGATCACCAAGATCGACATCCCGGTTCGCCAGGTGCTGATCGAGTCGCGCATCGTGATCGCCGACGACACGTTCGGGCGGTCGTTAGGGGTGAAGCTCGGATTCAACGACCAGCGCGGCTTGCGGGGAGGGATCCCGGGATTCAACGCCGGCGGAAACAACTACGCTGCGATCGGAGGCAACTTGAACGCGGTCGGCGGGCAGACCCTTCAGACGACCGGCGGCGTGACTTTCAGCGACACCAACTTCGTGAGTCTTCCGGCGACAAATCCGTTGGGTGGCGGCGCAAGCCCGGCATCGTTCGCACTGTCGCTCTTTACCGCGGGCGCCAATCGCTTCTTGAACCTCGAACTTTCTGCTCTCGAGGCGGATGGCAAGGGCAAGATCGTTTCGAGCCCACGGGTCATCACTGCCGACCAGCAGAAAGCGCTGATTGAGCAAGGCGAAGAAATCCCCTACCAGGTAGCCACTTCCAGCGGCGCCACGTCGGTGCAGTTCCGCAAGGCGAACCTGAAGCTCGAAGTGACGCCACAGATCACGCCCGAGGGCAGCGTGATCCTGGAGGTCGATGTGACGAAAGACAGCCGCGGCACGTCTGCCGGGGCGGCCGGCTTCGCGATCAACACGAAGCATGTGCAGACCAAGGTGTTAGTCGAAAACGGCGGCACCGTAGTCATCGGTGGCATCTTCGAGCAAAACGATCGCGAAGACGTGTCGAAAGTGCCGTTCCTCGGCGACGTGCCCTACCTCGGCAACCTGTTCAAGACCAAAACCAGGTCGAGCAGCAAGACCGAGATGTTGATCTTCCTGACGCCGAAGGTCGTGACGGATCGCTCGGCGGCGCAGTGAGTCGAGTCAACCGGTACAGACCAAGCATGATCGAACAGGTGTCCCCGATGAAGCAAATGAAGCACTCCCGAATTACTCCTCTGATCGCCGTTGTCAGCCTGCTCGCAGGCTGCGGCGGTGGCGGCGACGACGAAGCCGGATCACCGACGACCTTCAGCGTCGTGCCGACGACCGTCAGCTTCAAGGCGCCGGTGGGCACGCCGGTCGGTGTCTGCCTGGGTGGCGGCGCGCAAACCGTGTTCATCTATGGCGGTGCAGCGCCCTACAAGATCGACAACACGTCACCCGACGCGGTTGCCGTCGACAAGACCGAAGTCGGCGAACGCGGCGGCAGTTTTACGGTCACGGTGCTCGGC
>JANMWQ010000807.1:0-2671 GCA_031394085.1 Rhizobacter sp.
GGCTCGGCGCCGGCCCACCACACGCCGTACATCTTGTCGCGCGGGTAGCCGGTGGCTTGAGCCTCTTTCAGCGCGGTCGAGTTCATCACGCCCCAGCCCCACAGCAGCACGTAGTCGGGCTTTTGCTGGCGCACCTGCAGCCAGGCCGACTTCTGCTCGACACCCGGCGCCGTCACCGGAATCTTCACCAGCTCGAAGCCGTGCGTCTTGGCGCGTTCCTCCAGCAGCGGCATCGGCTCTTTGCCGAACGGCGAGTCGTGATAGACGAGCGCGATCTTCTTGCCCTTGAGCTTGTCGAGCCCGCCTTCCTTCTTGCCGAGGTGCTGGATCAGCATGTCGGCGGCGGTCCAGTAGCTGCCCATCAGCGGAAAGTTCCACTTGAAGACGTTGCCGTCCTGCGAGGCCGAGAGACCGTAGCCGAGCGTGATCAGCGGGATCTTGTCGACAGCGACCTTGTCGGTCAGCGCGAAGGTGATGCCTGTGGCCTGTGGGTCGATCAGGGTCACGCCCGGCCGGCCTTTGAGGCGCTCGTAACACTCGACGCCCTTGTCGGTCGCGTAGCCGGTTTCGCACTCCTCGAAGGTCAGCTTCACGCCGTTGATGCCGCCGTCGCGGGCGTTGATCATCTTGATGTAGTCCTGCTTGCCGTTCGCCCATGGCGTGCCGTTCGGTGCGTAGGGGCCGGTGCGGTAGGCCAGCAGGGGAAAGAACTGCTCCTTGGCTTGCGCGTAGGCGTTGGGTGCGCTGACGAGCGCACCCAGACCAACCGCGATGACGGTTGCGGCGAGCGCGAGAGATTTGAACTTCATGTCTGTCTCCAATGTCGATCGATGGGTTGAACGAGGCGTCGGTTCGCTCTGCGGCGAATTGCAATTCAGTGAGGAAACGGCCAGAGCCGCAGCTTTTCTTTCGCGGTCGACCACAGTCGCGCGATGCCGTGCGGCTCGACGATCAGGAAAAAAATGATCAGCGCACCGAACACCATGAAGGTCAGGTGCGATGCGGTGGCCGTGTCGATCGGTATGCCGAACCAGTACGGCAGCTTGTCGAGAAAAATCGGCAGCACGACGATGAACGCGGCGCCGAAGAAGCTGCCCATGATCGAGCCGAGCCCGCCGATGATCACCATGAACAGCAGCTGGAACGAACGGTCGATGTTGAATGCCGCCGGCTCCCACGAGCCCAGGTAAATGAAGCCCCACAAGCCGCCCGCCACACCGACGATGAAGCTGCTGACCGCGAACGCGGTGAGCTTGGCGTAGACCGGGCGGACGCCGATGACGGCGGCGGCCACATCCATGTCGCGGATCGCCATCCACTCGCGCCCGATCGCGCCGCGCACCAGGTTCTTCGCGAGCAGCGCGAACACCACCAGAAAGGCCAGGCACAGCAGGTATTTCTGTGCCGGCGATTCGATCGGCACACCGAACACGTTGAGTCCCGCCACGCTGACCGAGCCCGATGACGAGTTGTTCGTGAACCAGGGGATGCGCAGGAAGGCCCAGTCGGTGAAGAACTGCGCCGCGAGCGTCGCGACCGCCAGGTACAGCCCCTTGATGCGCAGCGACGGTATGCCGAACAGCACGCCCACTGCCGTGCTGCACGCGCCGCCGAGCAGCAGCGCCACGATCAGCGGCATGCCGGGAATGCGCGCCTGGAAGTTGTAGGCCGCATACGCGCCGATCGCCATGAACGCGCCGGTGCCGAGCGAGATCTGGCCGCAGTAACCGACGAGGATGTTCAGGCCGAGGGCCGCCAGCGACAGGATCAGGAACGGGATGAAGATCGCCCGCATCAGGTACTCGCTCGACAGCAGCGGCACCGCGATGAAGGCGAGCGCGAGCAGCAACAGAACAGCGATCCGGTCCTGCAGGATCGGAAAGATCTGTTGGTCAGCGCGGTAGCTGGATTTGAACTGGCCGTTTTCTCTGTACAGCATGGTGAGCTCAGACCCGGTCGATGATCTTCTCGCCGAACAGCCCTTGCGGCCGCACGAGAAGGAAGAGCAAGGCAAGCACATACGCGAACCAGATCTCGATGCCGCCGCCGAGCATCGGCCCGATGTAGATCTCCGACAGCTTCTCGCCGACGCCGATGATCAGCCCGCCGATGATCGCGCCCGGCACCGACGTGAGCCCGCCGAGGATCACGACCGGCAGCGCCTTGAGCGCCACCAGCGAGAGCGAGAACTGCACGCCGAGCTTGCTGCCCCAGATCACGCCGGCCACCAGCGCCACGACCCCCGCGACCGACCACACGATGATCCAGATGCGCCCGAGCGGGATGCCGATCGACTGCGCCGCCTGGTGGTCGTCGGCCACCGCGCGCAGCGCACGGCCGGTCTTGGTCTTCTGGAAGAACAGCGCCAGCAGCGCCACCAGCACGGCGGCGATCGCCGCCGCGTACAGGTCTTCCTTGTTGATCAGCACACCGCCCTGGAACGTGTTTTCGAGCACGAAGATCGGGTCTTTCGGCATGCCGATGTCGATCTTGTAGATGTCGGAGCCGAACAGCGTCTGGCCGAAGCCTTCGAGGAAGTAGCTGATGCCCAGCGTGGCCATCAGCAGCGTGACGTGCTCCTGATTCACGAGGTGGCGCAGCACCAGCCGCTCAACCAGCCAGGCCACCGCGATCATCACCAGCACGGCGACGGCGAACGCCAGCACGTTGG
>JANMWQ010000825.1:0-6108 GCA_031394085.1 Rhizobacter sp.
CACCGGCCTTCGCCGTTGAAGCTGAACACCGGCTCGAGATCGGCGCGCCGCGAGGCCGGCCGGATCTCGCCGATCAGATTGTCGAGAATCAGCGGCTCCGCGCCCGGCGCGGCGTAGTGGGCCATCACCATGTGCGCCAGCACCTCGCCACCCGGCCCGCCGATGGTCGCGCGCACGTACACGAGCCGCAGGCGGCTGACGGGCACGCCGGCCGCGATCAGGCTGAAATACTTGCCGATCACGTAGTCTTCGCAGTCGCCGCGGCCTTTGCCCAGCATCTCGAGCGGGCTGGCCCAGTGGTCGGTCTGGCCCCAGACCTCGGCGTCGCTGGTGAACACGATGCGCCGGTTGAAAAACTGGTTGATGGCGACGAGCTTCGCGTTCTCGTCTTGTGCCACGAGGCCGGCGAGTACGCCCTGCAAGGCCCTTGCACCCACGAGCGCCTGCGGGCCTTGCGCTTGCGCGGCGCGCAGCATCGTGTCGGCGTCCCAGGCGCGCGGCGCGGGCATCGCGAAGGCCGCCAGCGCGAGCGCGAACGGTGCGGCGCCACGCCGCAGCGTGAGCGCGAAGGCGAGAGCGAAGCGCAGCAGCAGGTGCCCCGCAGGCTCCGTCACCGGAACGCCATGCGCGGTTGCGGGGTGAACGGAAACGAGCAGGGTCACGTCGCAGCGGTGGGGCCAACGCCATGGTTTCGTCTGCGGCGCGGCTTACTTGAGGCGCTTTCGCGCGGCTCGCTCGCGACGCGCACTCCGCGATGCGCGGGCGGCGACGGCGGTTCGTGCCTACGGCACGCACACGGCACGCGTGGCTTGGGTGAACCGCGGGCTCGCCTGTTGCGAATCCGTCACCCCGGCCCCGGATGCCGTGACATAGTGCGGCTGACCCCGTAGACGAGGGGATATGGCTGCAGCAGGCCTCCCTAGACTCGCGTCGCAGTACTAAAAAACACCGCACAGGTGACGCGAGCGCGCTCGCGGAATGAACGTTGGAGAAGCCCATGAAGATCAAACGACACGCCCTCGGCACCCTGACCGCCCTGCTCGCCGCCGGTGCCGCATTCGCACAACCCGCCGACCCGCTGCGCGCGTCCGTCGAACAAGCGGTCAACACCAACCCCGAAGTCACGGCGCGCTTCAACGCTTACCGCGCCGCGGTCGATGGCGTCGACGTGGCGCGTGCCGGCTTCATGCCGCGTGTCGATCTCTCGGCCAGCATCGGCCGCGACAACGACCGTTTCACGAACCGGCTGCCCAACGAATCGCAGTCGCTGAACCGCCGCCAGATCGGCCTGAACGTCACGCAGTTGCTCTGGGACGGCCTGGGCACGAGCAACGATGTCGCGCGCTTCGGCCACGACCGGCTCGCGCGCTACTTCGAGCTGCTCGACACGACCGAGCAGACCGCCCTCGAAGCCGCGCGCGCGCACTACGATGTGCAACGTTATCGCCGACTCGTGCGGCTGGCCGAAGACAACTACGTGCAGCACCGCTACGCGTACCTGCAGATCCAGTCGCGCTTCAAGGCCGGCGTGGGCCGTGGCGTCGACTTGGAGCAGGCCGGCGCGCGCGTGGCCCTCGCCGAATCGAACCTGACGACCGAAGTGGCGAACCTGCACGACGTGACCTCGCGCTACCAGCGCGTCGTCGGCACCGCGCCGCCGGCCGATCTGCCGACGATTTCGTTGCTCAAGGCCGGCTTGCCGGCTTCGCCCGCCGAAGCGATGACGACCGCGGTGCGCCAGAGCGCCTCGGTGAGCGCCAGCATCGAGGGTTTGCGCGCTGCGCGCTCGGTGGTCGAGGGGCGCAAGTCGGCCTACCAGCCACGCGTCGAAGCGCGCGTGCGCGGCAACGTCGGCCACAACTCCGACAGCCTGCAAGACCAGACCCGCAATGCCACGGCCGAGATCGTGCTGAACTGGAACCTCTACAACGGCGGCGCCGACCAGGCCCGCGTGCGCCAGCAGACGAACCTGCTGAGCCAGGCGACCGACCTGCGCGACAAAGCCTGCCGCGATGTGCGCCAGACCGCAGCGATCGCCTACAACGACACGCGCAAGCTGCTCGATCAGCTCGTCTACCTCGACCGCAACACGCTCGCGATCGAGAAGGCGCGCGACGCCTATCGCCAGCAGTTCGACATCGGCCAACGCAGCTTGCTCGACCTTCTCAACGCCGAGAACGAGGTCTACACCGCGCGCCGCGCCTACGCCAATGCCGAATACGACCTCGGCTTCGCCTACGCCCGCACGCACGCCTCGATGGACCAACTCGGTGCCACGCTCGGCATCACCCGCAAAGACAACGTCGCGACCGACGCCGCGGGCTGGGGCCAGGGCGACGACGCGCCGACGCGCTGCCCGGTGATCGTGGCCGAGGTCATCAACGTCGACCACGGCGAGCTCGATGCGCGCGCCCAGAAGCTCGCCGCGAGCGCGCCGCTGCCGGTGCCTGCTCGGCCTGCGGCGGCGGCATCGCAACCGGCACCCGCACCTGCGTCGGTGGCGCCGCGCAAGCCCTGAGCGAGCGTTCAGCGCACCATGAAGAAGGGGCCGCGAGGCCCCTTCTTCGTTAGCGCTCGCCACCGCGCCATGGCTTCACTCAGCAAGGAATATGTGGCCCGCAGGCGAACTCGGCTCGTGCTTTCTCGTTGCGTTCACGCGGACGGCGTGTCCATGGTGCGCAGCGTCGTCGCCCTCGAGTTGCCCGGTGTGTCGAATTCAAAGCCCGGCTCTGCTGAATCGCCCGTCGATCTCGGCCTCTTCGGCGCCCAGGATGTCGTGCCAAGCCGTGCCGGCGATGGTGGTGACCACGTTGTACGCCGCGCCTCGGCCCTCGCCGGGGCGCAGGTCGAGCTTGTCGTGAAGGCTGTAGTCGATGCTGATCGAACCGTCGCTGGCGACGTGAGCCGTGCCGTCGAGCTGCGCGTGCCGCACCAGCCAGGACAGCTCCTGGCGTGCGACACCCAAAGTCTTGACGACTTGCGGGGTCCAGGCCGGTGGCCCGCCCAGCACGCTCACAAATTGAAGCATCATGTCACCCTCGCCGCGTTGGCCGCCGAGTTCGAGCCCCAGATCAACATTCAGGTCTTGCAACGGAATGTCCATCGCGCGGATTCCGTAGCCATCGCGCTGCTCGATGCTGCCGACGATGGCCTGCTCGGTTCGCAGAAAGCTCGGATCGCGCTGAATGGCCTGCACGGCGTCCAGGTCCAACGTGATCGAGTCGGAACCCGCCAGCTCCTGAAGGCCCGCCGCTACGACGTTGTTGAAAGGCACGCCATCGAAGAGGTGATCAACGAAGCCCTCGGCCAGGTCATTGCCGGGCAGCGCGTTCCAGGTGCCCACGGCGGCGTCACGGGCGCCATCGCGGATGTCACCGAGCACGCCGCGTTTCGCCCATGCCGCGCTGGCTGCACTGCCCGCCAGATGCAGACCCGAGCCGAAGGTGTCGATGCCGGCGCCCACCACGGTCTCTGCAATGCCGGAGCCCGGCAAGTTGTTCCAGAAGCCGAGAAAGTCTTTCACCCCACCGGCGCCCGGATAGGTCGTGGTGTAGGTCGGGTCGTCCACTGAAATGTCCACGGCTTTCGTCTCGCCCGGAGCGGCATAACCGCCACTGGCAATGGACGCCATGAAGCTGCTGACGTCAGACTCGCTGGCCGCACCACCGTTGACGTAGTCGATGTAGTTTTGTTGGTGGTGCCCCGCGCCCTCGTAGCCGCCAGCGAAGCGCGCTTCCACGATGTGACCGTCGATGCCGCGAACGCCGGTGCTTGTCAGCGCGGCAGCATCGGGCATGGGCAAAGAGTCGCCGTCGAGCACGCGCCGGGCCTGGCCCGCGAGGTCGGAGCCGCGCGCCACCACGCCGCCGACATCTCCGCTCAAAAGCGAGCCGCCGACACCCGCCACATCATCGGCCGCGCGCTTCGCTCCGCTCACCGCGCGGCCGAATGCATTGCGCGCCTCGGTCGCCGTGTAGCCGAGCCCTTCTGAAATGACGGCAACGTCGCGGTTGTTTTGCAGCACCAGGACTTGCGTCGAGGTCGGCACCTGGTCGAGCTCGGGCTGATTGAAGTAGGCCGCCGACACCACGTGCGTCACGTTCACACCAGTTTGCGCGTTGTTGAAGACCGGATCCGCCGCCAGATCGAGCACCGTGTCACCACCCAAACTGTGCCCGACAAGCATCACATCGGCCCCGGTCGGGATGCCGTTTTTCGGATCGAGCACGTAGTCGCGCACCATCATCGCGTAGAGGTTGGATTCAACGCGCGAGTTGACCGACGAGCCCAAAGCGGTTTGATCGAGATCACGCACCGACTTGCTGGTGTCGTCGAGGCCCCAGTGCAGCCGGCTCAAATCGATCACGCCGGGCAACACGATGGTGTACTTGCCGTTGTCGTGACTGATGATCTCGAACTCGTCATTTTGAATTTGCGACCCCACCGCAGTGTCGGCCAACGTGCGCTCGATGACGGCCTGGCCGCGCTGCGCATCCGTGACGCCAACCGGGCCGAACGGAGCACGAACCGAACTCGTGTATCGGCCTCCGAGATCGCCCCTGCCATCTGGGGCGCCACCCGTTGGCGCGGGGTTCGCGTCTTTCACTTCCTCGATCGTTCTCGGGGCCGACGGCATAGGTGCGGGCGGGATCGGGGGCTCGGTTGTGACAACCTGCGCCGCAGTGTTCTTGGCGAGGTAGATCCGACTCAGCAGGTTGCCTAAGCCGTCGATCGGGCGCTGCATGAATGACGGCTTCTCCAGCTTCGCATCCATGATTCGCTGGCTGACCTCCCAGGCCATGCCCAAAGCGCTTTGCGCACGGTCGATCGCACTGAAAGCGAATGCTTTGCCTCGCGTCAAGGTCACCATGACGGTCTCGGCGCGTGGCACCGAAAAGCCCAGATTTCGCACTTGCTCAAACGGGGGCGAAGCCGTCGACGAAGTCGGCATCGGCGCGAGCATGCTGCCACCGCTTGCTCGGAAGTCGGCTTGCAAAAAGTCTTCCAGGGGGTCGGTGCCCACCCCGGGGCGAGGCGTCGACGTGCGCGCAACGTGGTCGATTCTCATGGCGTGTCTCCCGTCCTTTCGTGGTGGCCGTGGCGGCCGTGGTGCTCGCGTGCAGCAGCGACCTCAACGGTTGCGTCGGGCGCACTGATGTTCAGCCAGCACCCGACGAAAAGCGAGACCTCTCACCGAATTCAAGAATTCTTACCTTTTGACGCATCGCCACACTGCGGCGAAAGCGTCTCGCACCCTGCGCCGAGCCTCGACCAATTCGAATCGTTCCCACGGTCGCTGCGCATGCGGTGCTCGCGGCGCGCGCTGCGGCGCGAAGCGTGTCAGTCGCCCTGCAGGCTACTTCCTGACCGGCGGTAGGTCGGTGCACGCGCCTTCGAAGGCCTCGGCTGCCAAGCCGATGCTCTCACCCAAGGTCGGGTGCGGGTGGATCGTCTTGCCGATGTCGAACGCATCGGCACCCATCTCGATCGCGAGTGCCAACTCGCCGATCATGTCGCCGGCATGCGTGCCGACGATGCCGCCGCCGACGATCGCGTGCGTGGTCGCGTCGAACAGCAGCTTCGTGAAGCCTTCGTCGCGGCCGTTCGCGATCGCGCGGCCCGAGGCGTTCCACGGGAAGAGACCTTTCTTGACCGCGACGCCCTGGGCCTTGGCTTCGTCTTCGGTGATGCCGACCCACGCGACCTCGGGGTCGGTGTAGGCCACGCTCGGGATCACGCGCGCGTCGAACGCGGCCTTGGTATCGCCGGCGGCGGCTTCGGCCGCCACGTGGGCCTCGTGCACCGCCTTGTGCGCCAGCATCGGCTGGCCGACGATGTCGCCGATCGCGAAGATGTGCGGCACGTTGGTGCGCATCTGGATGTCGACCGGGATGAAGCCTCGGTCGGTGACGGTCACGCCCGCCTTCTCGGCACCGATGCGCTTGCCGTTCGGCACGCGGCCGACCGCTTGCAGCACCATGTCGTAGAGCTGCTCCTTCACGGCGCCCGCGGTTCCGTCTGCACTTTCGAACTTCACGAGGATGCCGTCTTTCGTCGCCTCGGCGCCGACCGTCTTGGTCTTCAGCATGATGTTGTCGAAGCGCGGCG
>JANMWQ010000828.1:0-3340 GCA_031394085.1 Rhizobacter sp.
AAGACGGCGTCCATGTCGTGCTCGACCAGCAGCACCGCGTGGCTGCGCTTGAGCTCGGCCAGGAGCGCCAGCAGGCGCTCGGTTTCTTCGGCGCCCATGCCGGCGAGCGGCTCGTCGAGCAGCAGCACGCGCGGGTTCGTCGCCAGGCACATCGCGATCTCGAGTTGGCGCTGGCCACCGTGGCTGAGCAGGCCGGCCGGGCGATGCGCTTCGCGGCTCAGTCCCGCCGCTTCGAGTGCCGCATGGGCGGCTCGGGTGCTGTGCGCGCAGCGCTGCGCCGATTGCCACACCGCCCACGCGCGCGGCTGCGCGGCCTGCGCGCTGAGGCGGCAGTTTTCGAGCACGCTGAAGCTCGGAAAGATGGTGGTGCGCTGGTAGCTGCGGCCGATGCCGGCGCGCGCACGCTTGGGTTGCGGCCAGCTGCCGATGTCGTGGCCGTCGAACAGGGTCGCGCCGCTGCTCGCGGGCATTTCGCCCGAGAGCATGTTGATCAGCGTCGACTTGCCGGCGCCGTTGGTGCCGATCACCGCGTGCACTTCGCCGATGTGCAGGCCGAGCGAGACCTGGTCGACGGCGGTGAGGCCGCCGAAGCGGCGCGTCAGCAGCGTCGCGCGCAGCAGGGCCTCAGCCATGCGTGACGCGACCGAACCGTGCGCGCAGCCCGATCAGGCCTTTGGGCAGCAGCGCGACGAACGCGATGATGATCAGGCCGAGTGTCATCTGCCAGTGGCTCGCGAGCGGCCCGAGCAGCGCTTCGAGCTGGAACAACTCCTTCAGCAGCGTGAACGCGACCGCACCGATCACGGCGCCGCGCAGGTGGCCGATGCCACCGAGGATCAGCATCAGCAGCACCGCGCCCGACTCGTGCCAGCTCAGCAGCTCGGGGTTGACGGTGCCGTCTTTCACCGCGAGCAAGAAGCCCGCGAGGCCGGCCAGCGCGCCGGCGATCACGAACGCCGCGAGCTTGTACCAGTAGGTCGCGTAGCCCGCCGCGCGCATGCGCTGCTCGTTGACGCGGATGCCCGCGAGCGCGTGGCCGAAGCGCGAGCGCATCAGCAGCGCGAGCAGCGCGTAGGTGCCGATCAGCGCCAGCATCACGGCGTAGTACAGCGCGCGCTTGTCGTCGAGGGTCAGCGTGCCGAGCACCGGCTTCACGTAGAGGAACAGGCCGTCGCTGCCGCCGGCGAGTTTGGTGTCGTGGAACACGAAGTACGCCATCTGCGCGAACGCGAGCGTGACCATGATGAAGTACACGCCCTTGGTGCGCAGGCTCAGTGCACCGACGAAAAGGGCGTACGCAGCCGCGGCAAGAATCGCCATCGGCAGAATGGTCGCCACCGAGCCGCCACTGTCACCCGAGGCCAGCACGGTCACGTAGGCGCCGATGCCGAGGAACGCCGCGTGGCCGAGGCTCACGAGCCCGGTCACGCCGACCAGCAGTTCGAGGCTCAGCGCGAACACCGCGTAGATCGCTGTTCTGACGACGAGGTCGTGCAGGTAGGGTGATAGGAAGGGCGGCAGGGCGAGCAAGACGATGGCGGCGGCGATCGGCGAGAGCCAGGCGTGCTTCATCTCAGTGATCCAAGGCGCGCGCGGGACGGTGCGCGCCGAGGCTACCGGGCGACCGGCTCCGCTCATGTCCCCCGGTCGGGCTGCGCCCGCCCTCCTCCTTTACTTCGCTGCGCCGGTCGCCCGGCAGCCCCGGCGAGGCGCCACCGCTGCTCGCACGCAACTGCCACCATGCTGGCCCGAGCGCTGCGGTGGGGTGTCGTGTGGAGTGAAGCAAAGGAGGAGAGCCGGGCGCAGCCCGGCTCGGGGGAGTGAGCCCGGACACAAACAGTCCTGAGGACTGTTTGTGCCTGGCGAACGCCGGGAGCTCTGTCCTCCGGCATGAACGCAACACGGCGCCCCGCCGCAGCGCTCTCACGCCGTCGGGTGCGCGGGAAATCGACGACTGCGGTGCGCCGAGGCTGGAAATCGAACAAGGAAGTTTCATTTCAGTAGGCCCGCTTCATCAGGCCTTCTGGCCGCCACACCAGGATCACCGCCATCAACAAGTACACGCCCACGCCGCTGTACTCCGCGAAGAACACCTTGCCGAAGGTGTCGACGAAGCCGACCAGCAGCGAGGCGATCAACGCGCCCGTGATCGACCCGATGCCGCCGATCACGACGACGACGAAGCAGATGATCAGCACGCTGCCGCCCATGCCCGGATAGACGGAAGAGAGCGGCGCCGCGATCATCCCCGCGAGCGCCGCGAGCGCCACGCCTCCGGCGAACACCACGCGGTACAGGAGCTTGATGTCGAGCCCCAAGCCACGCGCCATGTCGCGGTTGCTCGCGCCGGCGCGGATCATCATGCCCAGGCGTGTGCGGTTCACGACCCAGTAGAGCGCGAGCGCGACGACGATGCACGCGGCAGAAGCGAACACGCGGTACCACGGGTACGACATCAACCCGCCGAGCTCGAACCCGCCCGCGAGCCACGCTGGCACCTGCACGCCGTGCACGTCGTTGCCGACGAGCAGGCTGCGCGCCTCCTCGAACACGAGGATCAGCGCATACGTCATCAGCACCTGTTGCAGGTGATCGCGCTGGTAGAGAAAGCTGAAGAACGCCCATTCGAGCAGGTAGCCGAACAGCGCCGCGAGCAGCACACCGACGACGAGTTTCGTCACGAACCAGTCGCCGAAGTACGGCGCGAGCACGAACGCGATGTACGCGCCGATCATGTAGAAGCTGCCGTGCGCAAGGTTGATCACGCCCATGATCCCGAAGATCAAGGTCAGGCCGCTGGCGACGAGGAACAGCAGCAGGCCGTATTGAACCGCGTTCAGGCACTGGACGAGGAAGGTGGCGAGGTCCACGGGCGGTGATGTAAATCGGCCCGCGCGACGCGGGCCGTAAAAGAGAAGGGCGGCATGGCCGCCCGCCGGAGTTCGACGGGGCGTTCGATTGTCGAGGGCTACAACTTACACCCACGCGCCGGGTCGGCGAGCGCCTTGATCGCGACCGACCGGAACTCGTTGTTGTTGCCCTTGGCCTCGCGCAGGTAGATGTCTTGCACCGGGTTGCCGGCGGCCGAGATGGTGAACTTGCCGCGCGGGCTGTCGACGGTGACCTTGTGCATCGCGGTGGTCAGGGCGTCGCGCTTGCTCAGGTCGCCTTTCACGGCGCTCACGCCGGCATTGAGGATCTGCGCGGCGTCGTAGCCTTGCACCGCGTACACGTCGGCGTTGGCCTTGTAGGTCAGCGCGAAGGCTTTGCGGAAGGCGTTGTTGCGCGGCGTGTCGAGGTTGTCGGCGTAGTGCAGCGTGGTCAGCATGCCTTGCGCGGC
>JANMWQ010000845.1:0-4622 GCA_031394085.1 Rhizobacter sp.
CGCCGCGCACCCGCGCATGGCGACCGACACCGGCGCGCGCATCGTGCAGATGATCTGGGAAGATTTGACGCCGCAGCGCATCCTGACCCGCGGCGCGTTCATGAACGCGGTCGCGGTGCAGATGGCGCTCGGCGGCTCGACGAACGCCGCCGTGCACATCATCGCGCTGGCGCGGCGCGCCGGTGTCGAGCTCACGCTCGCCGATCTCGATGCCGTCGGCCGCCGCCTGCCGGTGATCGCCAACCTGTTCCCGAGCGGTGACAAGCTGATGGAAGACTTCTACTACGCGGGCGGCCTGCCGGCGCTGATGAACGTGATCCGCGGCGAGTTGTCGCTCGGCGAGATGACGGTCACGGGGCAGACCATCGGCGCCAACATCGAAGGCCGCGAGGTCCTCGACGCCGAGGTGATCCGCCCGTTGAACCGCCCGGTCAGCGACGGCGGCGCGCTCGCGGTGCTGCGCGGCAACCTGGCGCCGAATGGCGCGGTGATGAAGCCCTCGGCCGCGTCGCCCAAGTTCCTCAAGCACCGTGGTCGCGCGCTCGTGTTCGACAGCCAGCCCGAGATGCAGGCGGCGATGAACGACCCCGCGCTCGACGTCGACGAGAACACCGTGCTCGTGCTGCGCAACGCCGGCCCGGTCGGTGCGCCGGGCATGCCCGAGTGGGGCAATTTGCCGATCCCGAAGAAGCTGCTGCAGCTGGGCGTGCGCGACATGGTGCGCCTCTCGGATGCGCGCATGAGCGGCACCCACTACGGCAGCTGCGTGCTGCACATCTCGCCCGAGGCGGCGGTCGGCGGGCCGCTCGCGCTGGTGCGCACCGGCGACGAGATCGTGCTCGACGTGGAAGCACGGCTGCTTGCGCTGGTGGTCGACGACGCCGAGCTGATCGAGCGCCATTCGCACTGGAAGCCGCCGCCGCCGAAGTTCGCGCGCGGCTACACGCGGCTCTACACCGAGCACGTCACGCAGGCCCACGAGGGCTGCGATTTCGACTTCCTCGAAGGCACGGCGCCGACGCCCGAGCCACCGATCTTCTGACGCAGGAACCCCGCACGATGAACGCCTTTCGAACCTTGCTCGCGAATGCGAACGGCCACCCGCCGCTCGGCACCTGGGTCATGGCGGCCAGCCCGATCGTCGCCGAGGCGGTCGGCTGCGCCGGCTTCGACTGGGGCGTGATCGACATGGAGCACACGCCGCTCGACCTGATGGATGTCGTGCACATGCTGCAGGCGACTGCCGGCACGCCGATGCTGCCGGTGCTGCGCGTGCCGTGGAACGACACGGTGATGGTCAAGCGCGTGCTCGATGCGGGCGCACAGACGCTGCTGTTCCCGTTCGTGCAGAACGCCGGTGAAGCGCAGCGCGCGGTCGCTGCCACACGCTACCCGCCCGAGGGCGTGCGCGGCATGGCGGGCATGAGCCGCGGCTCGCGCTTCGGCACGACCGCGAACTACTTCAAGGTCGCCAACGACGCCATCGGCGTGATCCTGCAGCTCGAAACACCGGCCGCGGTGGCGCAGCTCGAAGCGATCGCCGCGGTGCCCGGCGTCGACGCGATCTTCCTCGGGCCGGCGGATCTGTCCGGCGCGATGGGCCACGTCGGTGACCCGACCCACCCCGAGGTGATGGTCGTGCTGCAAAACGCGGTGCAGCGCTGCCACGCGGTGGGCAAGCCGGTCGGCATCGTCGGCGGCACGGTCGAGCTGGTGCAGCAGTACCGCGCAATGGGCTTCGACTTCGTTGCGATCGCCTCCGACCTCGGCTTGCTGATGCGCGCAGCGCAGAGCGCCGTGGCAGCGCTGAAGCCCGCAGACGCAGTCGCAACAGCAGCCGCATCGGCAGCGGCGCCGGGCGCTTCGTCGGGGTACTGAGCGATGGCTGCCGTCGAACTGCGTCAGGTCGCCAAGTCTTACGACAACAAGGTCAAGGTGATCCACGGCATCGACCTCGACATCAAGCACGGCGAGTTCGTCGTGTTCGTCGGGCCCTCGGGTTGCGGCAAGAGCACGCTGCTGCGGATGATCGCTGGGCTGGAGCCGATCAGCAGCGGTGAGGTGCGCATCGGCGACACGGTCGTCAACCAGCTGCCGCCGCGCGCGCGCGACATCGCGATGGTGTTCCAGGACTACGCGCTCTACCCGCACAAGAGCCTGTTCGACAACATGGCCTTCGGGCTGCGGCTGCGCAAGACGCCCGAGGCCGAGATTCAAAAGCGTGTCGGCGATGCGGCCGCGCTGCTGCGCATCGACCACATGCTGCAGCGCAAGCCGCGCGAGCTCTCGGGCGGGCAGCGCCAGCGCGTCGCGATCGGCCGCGCGATCGTGCGCCAGCCGGCGGTGTTTTTGTTCGACGAGCCGCTCTCGAACCTCGACGCGCAGCTGCGCAACGAGATGCGCACCGAGATCAAGCGGCTGCACCAGCGCCTGGGCGCGACCATCATCTACGTCACGCACGACCAGACCGAGGCGATGACGCTGGCCGACCGCATCTGCGTGCTGCAGGCCGGCCACAAGATGCAGTACGACACGCCCGACGCGATCTACAACCGGCCCGCGGCCCTCTTTGTGGCCGGCTTCACCGGCGCGCCGCCGATGAACCTGTCGGATTGCACCTTGCGCGACGGCAGCGCCGACCTCGGCGGCGCGCTCGTCGCACTGCCGGCACCGCTGTCTCGCGCGAACCTCGCATCGGCCAAGCTCGGCGTGCGGCCCGAGAAGATCGCGCTCGCACCGACCGCCGCCGACGACATCCGCATCCCGGCCGAAGTGATGCTGCTCGAGCCGCTCGGCTCCGAGACGCTGGTGACATTGAAGGTCGGCAAGGCCGAGTGGATCGCGCGCTGTGCCGCGACCTTCATGCAAGCGCCCGGCCACCGGCTCGACGTGTTCGTGCCGCCTTCCGCGCTGCGCCTGTTCGACGCCGCGAGCGGCCAGGCCGTGATCCATTGACCGCGGTCGAAGACCGATCCTCGAAGACCCACCCGGAGACAAGACCATGACCCGATCGACCTTCGCGCCCACGCGCCGCCTGTGGCTCGCCACACTCACGCTCGCCGCCACGCTGAGCGGCGCGAGCGCCTTCGCCGACACCACGCTGCGCGTCTTCTCCGGCGGCGCGAACCAGCGCCCCGACCTGATGCGCAAGCTGTTCGACCAGTACGCCGCGAAGAACCCGGGCGTGAAGATCGACATCGAGACCGGCGGCGCGACCAGCGACCTGCAGCGCCAGTACCTGAGCACGGTGCTGAACGCGAAAGATTCGTCGATCGACGTCTACATGATCGACATCGTCAACCCGGCGCAGTATTTCGGCGCCGGCTGGCTCGAGCCATTGAACGCGTATGTCGGCGAGCCGGCGGTCGCGCTCAAGCCGTACCTGCCGGTGTACGCGACCGCCAACGTCGTCGGCGGCAAGATCGCCGCGATGCCGGCCTTCGCCGATGCGATGTTCATGTACTACCGCAAAGACCTGCTCGAGAAGTACAAAATTGCCGAGCCGAAAACCTGGGCCGAGCTCTCGGCCGCGGCGCAGAAGATCCAGAAGGCCGAGGGCGATGCGAACCTGCAGGGCCTGTCGATTCAAGGCGCGCCGATCGAAGGCGCGGTCTGCACCTTCTTGCTGCCCTACTGGAGCCAGGGCAAGGACTTCAACGACGCCGCCGGCAAGATGACGCTCGACAAGCCCGCGGCCGTGAAGGGCATGAAGGAGTGGCTGTCGATGATGGACGCCGGCGTGGTCAAGAAAAACATCGCCGAGGTCAAGACGCCCGACACCGTCAACGAGTTCAAGGCCGGGCAGGTCGTCTTCGAGGTGAACTGGGGCTTCGCCTGGGACCGCTTCAGCCAGGACAAGGACAGCAAGGTCGCAGGCAAGGTCGGTGTGATGCCGCTGCCGGCGATGGACGGCGGCAAGAGCGCCACCTGCGTCGGCGGCTGGCAGTGGGCCGTCAGCGCGTTCAGCAAGAGCAAGGCCGAGTCGGCGAAGCTGGTCAAGTTCATGGCCTCGCCGGAGACGAGCAAGTTCCTCGCGACGCAGGGCTCGCTGTTGCCGACGATCCAGAGCGTCTACACCGACCCCGAGGTGCTGAAGACCTCGCCGTGGTTCAAGGACGCGGCCAACGTCGTGATCGCGGGGCGCAGCCGGCCGCAGTCGGAGCGCTACGGCGAGGTCAGCGACGCGATCCGCACGACCACCAGCGCGATCCTCGCGCGCACCAAGAAGCCCGAAGAAGGCGTCGACGAAATCGAAGGCCGGCTCAAGCGCGTGATGCGTTGAGCGACCCGCGACGCAGAAGGACAAAGGGCATGAACGCGCCGAGCACCTGGGACCGAATCCGCGATCCGAGCGAGAAGACGCTCGCGGTGCTGCTGCTGGCGCCCGCGTTCGTGCTGCTCGCGCTGATCGTCGTCTACCCGATCGGCAAGCTGATCTGGAACAGCTTCTACGACCTGCGGCTGTCGGGCGGCACCGGTGCCGTCAAGTTCATCGGCATGCAGAACTACGTCGACGTCGTCAACGACAAGGATTTCTGGAATGCCGCGAAGAACACGCTGCTGATCACGCTGATCACGGTGCCGGGTGCGCTCGTCGTCGGGCTCGGTCTGGCGATGCTCGC
>JANMWQ010000019.1:0-10146 GCA_031394085.1 Rhizobacter sp.
AGCGGCCAACGCCAGGCCGCACGCACGCTCAGCGTGACGGCGCAAGCGGCGAGCGCGGCGCCGGCCGCGAGCAGCCACCAGCCCTGGCGCGAGCCGAGCCGCGCGGCGTCCATGCCCGGGATCTCAGCGGGCAGGCCGAGCGCCGGCCACAGGTGCAGGCTGACGAAGCCGATCGCCGCCACCCCCAGCCCGAGCGCCGCGGCCGAGCCGCCGGTGCCGCGTCGCCACACCCACAGCGCCAGGCCGACGATCGCGAGCAGCGCGATCGCGAAGGCGTGCAGCGTGTTTGCGACCCAGGACCAGACGCCGCGCTCCAGGCCGTTCTCGGGCGACCAGCGCTTGGCGTCGACGGGGGTCGTGGAACCGTGCGCGGCGTGGACGCTGTGGGCCACGGCGGGCGCGGGCGCCTCGAAGGCCTCGGCCTGCCGGATGATCGGTGCGGCCCATTGCTGCTGCACCGCGCTTTGCAGTGCGCCCACAGGCAGCGCCACGGCGAGGGCCGCCCAGACGAGTGAGGTGAAGAGTTTCATGTCTTTCCTGTCAATGGCAGGGCTTGACGGTGATGTGGCGCACGTCGTGCGCGGCGTTGTGGGCCAGCGGGCTGTGCGCGAAGGCCACGCCGTACAGGACGGTCAGGCCGAGCACGGCGGCGGCCGCCAGCGGGCGCAGCAGGTCGCGGGCGGCCGACGAGTGGGCTGCGGTGGGGGTGAGGGTGGTGGCGGTCATGGTCGGCTCCTTTGAGGTTGGCGGGGCGGGTGAAAAGTGAGGGTCAGGCCGGTTATGGCGAACGGGTGATCGAGGCGGTCTGCGCGCTTCGATACAGCGCACCCCAGCGCTCGGCCCAGGCGGCGCAGCGGCCGATGGCTTGTGGCGCGTCGTCGAAATCGACCACGACGAGGTGACGCGCAGCGCGCGGCGCGTCCGGTTGCTCGAGCGTGCGGCCGTCGGTCAGCAGCCACAGCCAGGTGTCGACGGGGCCGTGGCGCTGCAGCGCACGCGCCAGCAGGCGGTCGGCCTGAACCAGCGCCTGGGTCAGCGGCGTGCCGCCCCCGCCGCCGAGCGACCGCACTCGGGCGCTGCCGGCGGCGTGCGCACGGCGCAGCGGCAGCAGCAGCTCCACGCCGCGGCCACCGAACGACAGCAGGCCGACCGGGTCGCCGGCGCGCGCCGCCTGCTCGATCAGCGCGGCGGCGTGGCCTTTCGCGAGCGCGAGCCGACCGCGCCGGCGCATCGAGCCGGAGGTGTCGAGCACGATCAGGTGCAGCCGCTCCGGTGGTGCCGGTGAGGGCCGATGTCGCAGGTGCGCGCGGCACAGCGGTTGCGCGCCTTTGGCCCGCAGCGTCGGCCACCAGGTGATGGCGCCGGATGCCAGCGTTGTCGCTGGCGCGGCGGGTCGCTGCCCGGCGCGCGGATGCGGTGTCGCGGACGGGGCGGGGCGCCACCGCAGCCCGCCCGGCGCGGGGCTGTGGCTGCGGTGGCTCAGGCTTTTTTTTCAAGCCAGCCTCCGGGAATGGACACGCGGGTGAAGGCCTCGGGCCGCGGCGCCAACGCGCCCCAGTCGCCGTTGGGCGCGGGTTCGCCGGCGTTCGATCCGGTGGGAGCGAACGAGGGCGGCGGGGGAGGACGCGCAGGTGTCGATGCGGGCGCTGGCGAAGGCGCCGGCGCATCGGCGTGCCGACGGTGCGCCAGCGCCAGCTCGGCCACCGCGTCCACATCGGCGGGCGTGACCTCGCTGCGGCCTTCCAGCACGGCCAGCGCGCGCGCGGCGCGCAGCATCACCAGGTCGGCGCGCATGCCGTCGACGCCGGCGGCGAGCGCGTGCCCGGCCGCCTGCTGCAGCACCGCGTCGGACCAGCCCAGCGCCGGCAGCGCGGCGCGTGCGGCGGCCACGGCCTGCGTCAGCCGGGCTTGCGCATCGGCCTGCTGCTGCGCGAGTTGCTGCGGCTGTTCGTCGAACGCGAGCCGGGCGCGCAGAATCGCGACGCGCTGTGCGGCATCGGCCGGGTTGTGCAGCGCCACCGACAGCCCGAACCGGTCTTGCAACTGCGGCCGCAGCTCGCCTTCCTCGGGGTTCATCGTGCCGACCAGCACGAAGCGCGCGGCGTGCTGCTGGGTGATGCCGTCGCGCGCGATGGTGTTGACGCCGCTCGCCGCCACATCGAGCAGCGCATCGACCAGCGCGTCGGGCAGCAGGTTCACCTCGTCGACGTACAGCACGCCCTGGTGCGCCTGCGCGACGAGCCCGGGGGCGAGCCGCACGCGGCCGTCACGCAGCACGTCTTCGAGGTCGAGCGTGCCGACGACTTGCTCGAGGCTCGCGGCCAACGGCAGGGTAACGAAAGGCGAGCCGGGCAGCAGCGCGGCCAGCGCCCGCGCCGCGGTCGACTTGGCGGTACCGCGCGGCCCGCTGATCAGCACGCCGCCGATGCCGGGGTCGATCGCCGCCAGCAGCAGCGCCTGCTGCAGCGCGCCCTGGCCGACCAGCGCGCTGAACGGGAAAACCGGGCGCGTGGCGGGCTGGATCGCCGGTCGGATCGTGGCTTCGGCCATGTCGGCACTCATGGAAGATTTCCTTCGGGGTCGGGGTCACCATCGGGGTCGCCATCGCCATCGCCATCGCCTTCCAGCCCTCGCTCCAGCGCCAGCAAGTGGTGTTCGATGCGCTCGCGGTGGTCGCCGCTTGCTTGCCACAGGCCACGCTGCATCGCTTCCAGCAGCCGCTCGCCGATGCCGCGCAGCGCCTGCGGGTTGTGACGCGCGAGGAACGCGCGGATCGCGTCGTCGTGCAGGTAGGCGTCGGCCACGAGTGCGTACTGGTGGTCGCCGACGATGCCAGTGGTGGTCGCCCCAAACGCGAACAGGTTGTCGACCGTGGCGGCGATCTCGCTCGCGCCCTGGTAGCCGTGGCGTTGCACGCCGGCCAGCCACTTCGGGTTGACGGCGCGTGCGCGCACCACGCGGGCCACTTCTTCGCGCAGCGTGCGTACCTTGGGCGCGCCGGGCACGCTGCTGTCGCCGAAATACAGCGCCGCCGACGTGCCGGCGAGCTGCTGCACCGCCGCGGCCATGCCGCCTTGCGACTGGGCGTAATCGGCGGAGTCGAGCAGGTCGTGCTCGCGGTTGTCCTGGTTGTGCAGCACCGCGTCGAGACCGGCGAGGCGCTGGCTGAAGGCGGCGCGTGCCGGCACGCCGGCGCTGCCGGTGCCGTAGGCGAAGGCGCCGGCGCGCAGGTAGGCCTCGGCGATGTCGGCGCGGTCCTGCCAGCGGCCGCTGGCGAGCAGTTCGTTCAGGCCGCTGCCGTAGGCGCCGGGGCGCGGGCCGAACACGCGCCAGCCGGCCTCGCGCTGCGCATCGGCGGCGCTCTGGCCGGCGGCCTCGGCGCGCGCGGCCTCGCGTTGCACCCGGGCGCGGATCGGGTTGACCTCGTCGGGCTCGTCTTCCGCGCCGATCGCGGCGACCGCGCGCACGGCGGTGTCGAACAGGTCGACGACGTTCGGGAAGGCGTCGCGGAAGAATCCGGAGATGCGCAAGGTCACGTCGACCCGCGGCCGGTTGCGGATCGCCATCGGCAGCACCTCGATGTCGACGACGCGGCCGCTGCCGTCGGCCCACTTCGGGCGCACGCCGAGCAGCGCGAAGGCTTGCGCCACGTCTTCGCCGCCGGTGCGCATCGTGCTGGTGCCCCAGACCGAGATGCCGACCTCGCGCAGCATCTCGCCGTGGTCCTGCAGGTGGCGCTCGACCAGCCGCTCGGCCGCCGCCGCGCCGGTGGCATAGGCGGTCGGCGTGGGCACGGCGCGGGTGTCGACCGAGTAGAAGTTGCGCCCGGTGGGCAGCACATCGGGCCGGCCGCGCGACGGCGCACCGCTCGGCCCGGGTGGCACGAAACGACCGGCCAGGCCGCGCAGCAGCTGCGTCAGTTCTTGCGGGCCGCAGGCGTCGAGCCGCGGCGCGAGCACCTCGCGCACCTGCTGCAGCACCGCGGCGGTGTGCGGCCAGCGGGCGGCGTCGAGCGGCGTGGGGTCGGCGACCGTGACCGTGACCGACCGCGCGACCGATTGCGCGGCGAGTTGCTCCAGCCGGTCGCGGGTGTGGCCGGCGTGGCGCCAGGGCGCGTCACTCAGCGCCTGCAGCTCGGCCGGCCGCGGCCCGCGCCACGGCGTGGCGGCGTCGGGGTCGAGCACGCCGGCCGGGCCGAAGCCGTCGGCGCCGTTCAGCCCGAGGTCGTGTGCGAGCGCCGCCAGCAGGCTGCGCTGGCCGGGCGCCACGCCGCTCGCGAAGCGCGCCAGCGCGACCAGCAGATCCGTGCGCTGAGCGCCTTGCGGCGAGCGGCCGAAGGTGTGCAGGCCGTCGCGGATCTGCGATTCTTTGATCTCGCAGAGGTAGGCGTCGAGCTGCAACAGCAGGCCGGCGCGGGCGCCGTCGTCGGCCGGCGCGGGCAGGCCGAGGTCGGCATGCAGGCCGTGCCGCACCACGCCGGCGAGGATCTCGGTGCGCAGGCGCTGGGCGCGGCGCGGGTCGAGCGACAGGGCCTCGTAATACTCGTCCATCTGCCGCTCGAGCTGCTGCAGCGGGCCGTAGGTCTCGGCGCGGGTCAGCGCGGGCATCAGGTGGTCGACGATCACCGCCTGGGTGCGGCGCTTGGCCTGCGCGCCCTCGCCGGGGTCGTTGACGATGAACGGGCACAGGTGCGGCATCGGGCCGAGCACGGCATCGGGCCAGCAGCCGGCGCCCAGGGCCACGCTCTTGCCCGGCAGCCACTCGAGGTTGCCGTGGGTGCCGACATGCACCACCGCGTCGACGCCGAACACGCGCCGCAGCCAAGCGTAGAACGCGAGGTAGTGGTGGGTCGGCACGAGGTCGGCGTCGTGGTAGCTGGCCGCCAGATCGCGGTCGCGTGCGCGCGCCGGCTGGATGCCGACGAAGACCCGGCCGAGCCGCACGCCGGGCACCATGAAGCGGCCGCTGCGCAGCATCGGATCGGCCTCGGGCGGGCCCCACAGCGTGTCGACGGCGGCGCGCAGTTCGGCCGGCAGGCACTCGAACGCGAGGAGGTAGTCGGCCAGCGCCAGGCTCTGTTCGGCGGGGCGCGCATCGTTGGCGTCGAGCGCGTTGGTGACGCCGCGCAGCAGCCGCGCGACGAGCGCGTCGCCGTCGGCGGGCAGCGGCTCGGCGCCTGCGCCTGCGCCTGTTTCCGCGCCCGCGCCCGCGGCGTAGCCCGCGGCTTGCAGCGCCTGCAGGATGACCACCGTGGAAGCCGGTGCGTCGAGCCCGACCGCGCTCGCGATGCGGTCGTCGGTGTTCGGGTAGTTCGCCAGCACGAGGGCCACGCGCTTGTCGGCGTTCGGCGTGCTGCGCAATGCGCACCAGCGGCGCGCGAGCTCGGCGACGAAGGCCATGCGTTCGAGCGCGGGCTGGTAGTGCAGCACGTCGAGCTCGGTGCGCGCACAGCGCCGCGCCACGCCCTTAAAGCTGATCGCGCGCGTGACGATGCGGCCGTCGACCTCGGGCAGCACGACCTGCATCGCGAGGTCGCGGGGGCTCAACCCGTGCGGGTCGGCCTGCCACTGCTCGAGCGCGCAACCGGCGGTGATGAGCTGCAGCACCGGCGCATCGCCGGCGAGTGCGGTCGGGACCGTGTCATCGGTCGGGTCCATTGCCGCGACCGCGAAGTTGGTGGCGTTCAACACGATGTCGACCCGGTGCTGCGCGCACAGCGCCTGCACCTCGGCGTGGCTGGCCGGGTTCTTCAGCGAGTCGACCGCCAGCGCGAGCGCGTTCAAACCTTCGGCTTGCAGCGCGGCCAGCAGCGCGTCGAACACCGCCGTGTTGCCGGCCTGCAGGTGAGCCCGGTAGAACAGCAACAGCGCGACCGGCCCGCCGGACCGATGCGCCGGGCGCAGCGCGGCATCGGCCGGCCAATAGCGCACGGCGGGCGGCAGCGGCAACGGTGTGGGCGGGCGCGCGCCGAGGCCGAACGCGGCATGGCCGATCAGCGCGAAGAAGGCCTGTGCGTTGTCGCGCCCGCCTTCGCGCAGGCAGCGCCACAGGTGGCGGCAGTCGTCGGGCATGGCGGTGCTGCGCAGCAGCAGTTGCGGGTCTTCGCCGAAGTCGCCCGAGAACATCGCCAGCCATTGGCCGCGAGCGCGTGCCAGCGCGGTGGCGCGCTCGACCACGTAGGCCCAGTCGCTCGGGCTGCCGAGGTGGTCGATCACGACCACGCGCGCATGCTGCAGCACGTCGTCGACATAGAAGTCGACCGAGGCCGGCTGGCGCAGCGCCATCAGGTTGACCAGGCGCACGCTCGGGTAGCCCACGGGCAGTTGCGCGGCGGTGTCGGCCAGCAATGACAGGCGACTGTCGGCCGCGCTCAGCACCACCACCTGGCCGGCACTTTGCGCCACGCGCACCACGCCCTGGCCGCCGTCTTCGACGTGGCCTCCGGGGCGGGTGGACAGCAGGTGCATGGGGCTCGCTCAGACCGTCGCTGCAGGGCGCAGCGACGCATCGAGCTCGGCCTGCAGCACGGCGGCGTCGAGGCCGGCGCCGATCAGCACCAGGCGCGAGCAGCGCGGCTCGTCGGCGCGCCAGGGGCGGTCGAAGTAGCTGTCGAAGCGGTCGCCCACGCCCTGCACCACGAGCCGCATCGCCGCGCCGGGCAACGCGACGAAGCCCTTGACGCGGTAGATCTCGTGGCGCGCCACGAGCGTGCGCAGCGCGTCGAGCAGGCTGTCGCGGTGGATCACGGCCACTGCCACCGAGACCGAATCGAAGGCGTCGTGGTCGTGGTCTTCTTCTGCGTCGTGGTGGGTCTTGCGCTGGTCGATGAGGTCTTCGACCGCGCGGCCGTGGCCGAGCAACAGCTCCAGCGCAACCCGGCCGCGCTGCGCCTGGACCAGCTTGACGCCGGGGCCGGTCTCGGTGCGGATGAGCGCTTCGACATCGGCCAACGCAGCGGCGTCGAGGCCGTCGGTCTTGTGCACGACCACCAGATCGGCGGTGGCGAGCTGGTCTTCGAACAGCTCGGCCAGCGGCGAGTCGTGGTCGAGGTTTTCGTCGGCGCGGCGCTGCAGGTCGACCGCCTGCGGGTCGTCGGCAAAGCGGCCCGCGGCGACGGCCGGTGCGTCGACCACGGTGATCACCGCGTCGACCGTGAAGGCGTTGCGCAGCGCCGGCCACTGGAACGCCTGCACCAGCGGCTTCGGCAGTGCCAGGCCCGAGGTCTCGATCACCAGGTGGTCGATCTGGTCGCGGCGCGCCGCGAGCTGCTCCATCACCGGCGCGAACTCTTCCTGCACGGTGCAGCACAGGCAGCCGTTCGCGAGCTCGAACAACTGGCCGTTGGGTGCGCCGGTTTCGTCGCAGCCGATGCCGCAGCCGCGCAGCAACTCGCCGTCGATGCCGAGCTCGCCGAACTCGTTGACGATGACCGCGATGCGCCGGCCTTCGGCGTTCTGCAGCAGCTGCCGCAGCAGCGTGGTCTTGCCGCTGCCGAGGAAGCCGGTGACGATGGTGGCGGGGATCTTGCGCGTTTGCATGGGTGAGGCTCGGGTAAGGGTGGGGCCGGTCAGGGCTTGAACAGGCTGGCGACCGCCGCGGGGTTGGCCGGGAAGTACAGGTGCATGAAAGTGGCGAACAGGCGGCCGATCCGGAACACGCCTTCGGGCACGCCGCCGGGGCGCTGCGGTTGCGTCTGCAGCGCCGGTACGAGGGCGGTGTCGAGGCGGCCATGGTGGAAGGTGTGGCCGCGCACCTCGCCTTCGGGCAGGGCCACGCTGTGCATGCCCATGTTGACGCGCCGGCCGGTCATCACGCCGTCGCCGCGCAGCAGGCCGAGCATCGGCGCGCGCTGGCCGGCGGCATCGGTCAAGGTGTCGAGCAGTGCGAGCAGCCCGCCGCATTCGGCCACCAGCGGCCGGCCGGCGGCCTGGTGGGCGCGGATCGATGCGCGCGCGGTGGAGTTGCCGGCGAGGGCCGGCAGGTGCAGCTCGGGGTAGCCGCCGGGCAGGTACAGCGCGTGCGCGTCGGCAGGCACCGGCTCGTCGGCGAGCGGCGAGAAGAAGCGCAGTTCGGCACCGAGACGGCGCAATGTGTCGAGGTTGGCCGGGTAGACGAAGGCGAAGGCCGCGTCGAGCGCCACCGCGATCGTCACGCCGCGCAAGGTGGCCGGCACGCCGGGCGCGGCCGAGGCCTCGAAGCGCACCAAGGGCGGCATCGGCAACGCCGGGTTCTCGCCCAGCGCCTGCGCGCTGCGAGCGATGCGCGCGGCGATGTCGTCGACCTCGCCGGCCGGCACCAGGCCGAGGTGGCGCGAGGGCAGCGCATGGCGGCCGTCACGGCGCAGCGCACCGTACCAGTCGAGACCGGGCGGCAGGCTGTCGCGCAGCATCTGCGCATGGTTGTCGCTGCCGACCCGGTTCGCCATCACACCGACCATGCGCAGGCCGGGCCGGTAAGTGGCCAGGCCGTGCGCCAGCGCACCGAAGGTCTGCGCCATCGCCGAGGCATCGATCACCGCCAGCACCGGCAGGCCGAAGTGCAGCGCGAGGTCGGCACTCGACGGCGTGCCGTCGTGCAGGCCCATCGCGCCTTCGACCAGGATCAGGTCGGCCTGACGTGCGGCCTCGTGCAGCAGTGCGGCGCAATGCGCGGCGCCGCCCATCCAGAGGTCGAGCTGCTGCACCGGCGCGCCGCTGGCCCGGGCCAGCACCATCGGGTCGAGGAAATCGGGGCCGGTCTTGAACACCCGCACGCGCCGGCCCTGGCTGCGGTGCCAGTGCGCCAGGGCTGCTGTGACGGTGGTCTTGCCTTGGCCGGAGGCGGGCGCGCTGACGAGCAGGGCGGCGCAATCCGCGGCCGTCATCGACGCACCTCACGACCACGGCGATGCGCGAGCGACAGGCTCAGACCGGCCCGGCTGGGCACGAACGGCAAACAAGACATGAATGGGAACCAACGCGCCAGCCGTGCCAGCCTGCTTCCCCGCAGGCCTGCACCAACAGGTGCGCCGTTCGCACGGCGCACCCCCTTGTTGGCCGGTATCCGGGCTGGCGGAGACGACCCGTGTTCCCTTCCCAGGCGCCGAGGCACCCAGTGGGTTGTAGACACGAGCGGCGAGCATGAAGCTCACGTCCGCTTACCGTTGCGGGGGCAGCTCAGGTTGAGGCGGGGCCGATCTGGCCGGCACCACCCCTCCTGATTCCCGTTGAACTGCCGCAGCCGAAAGGCCACAGCGAGCACCAACGAGCCGATGATAGCGGAGGGTTACCGACGCGGGCCTGGCTGCCCGAAGGCCTGCTAGGGAAAGCCCGGCCTGTGCGATGGCGCCGCGTGCTCAAACAATGCGTCGAGCATCGTTCGAGCACGATCCATCCCGCGAATCCCACAGGAGACAAAGCATGAGCGTTCCCACTTCCGTACCGATGTCACTGACCGTGAACGGCAAAGCCGTGAACGTCAGCGTCGACCCGCGAACGCTGCTGGTGCAGCTGCTGCGCGAGAACCTTCAACTCACCGGCACGCACGTCGGCTGCGACACCGCGCAATGCGGTGCCTGTACCGTGCACCTCGACGGCCGCGCGGTGAAGTCGTGCTCGATGCTCGCCGTGCAGGCGCAAGGCGGCACGATCATGACGATCGAGGGGCTGGCCCAAAACGGAACAATGCACCCGATGCAGGAGGCCTTCCGCGAGTGCCACGGGCTGCAGTGCGGCTTTTGCACGCCGGGCATGGTGATGTCGGCGGTGCAACTGCTGGCCGACAACCCGAAGGCCACCGAAGCCGAGATTCGCGAAGGCCTCGACGGCAACATCTGCCGCTGCACCGGCTACCAGAACATCGTCAAGTCGATCCAGTTTTGCCAGTCGGGGGCCAAGGCCTCGATGGCCGCCTGAAGGAGCACCCCATGACCGATCTTTCCAATCCCCCGCAAGCCGCACTCGGCCCGATCGGCCAGCCGATCAAGCGCCGCGAAGACGCACGCTTTCTGACCGGCGCCGGCCAGTACACCGACGACGTCGTGATGCACGGCCAGACTTACGCTGCGTTCTTGCGCTCGCCGCACGCGCATGCGCGCATCACCTCGATCAATCTCGATGCGGCCAAGGCCGCGCCCGGCGTGATCCGCATCTTCACCGGCCAAGACCT
>JANMWQ010000130.1:0-2911 GCA_031394085.1 Rhizobacter sp.
CAACTCACGCCTCGCTTGTCGACGCCCCGCGCAGGCGTGCGCGGCTGCCAAGTCCGTCACGCAGAGGGCGCTCTGACCTTGTCAAGTTCGCGAGACGCGCGGCGGTGTCGCGACCAGCTGCCAGGCCTCGTGCCGCCACGCCGCCCAGACGCGCGTGAGCAGCGCCACCGCCGGCTCGACCCGTGGCGCGAGCACGCGCAGCACGAGCAGTGTCTTGCGCCGTGCAAGGGGCAGCGAGCTGCCGGCGGCGAACCACAACGTGCCCATCACGCGGTGCCCGGCCCAGCCGAGCGGTGAATCGAGCAGACGGGTGTCGAGCGCGTCGATCACGCCGCGTTCGAGTCAGCGGCCAGGCAGCTCGATGCACTGCGTGAAGCGGCCGCGCGCGAACGCTTGTTCAGATGCTGGCAAGCCGAGCGCGAGCAGGTCCCAGCCGATCACTTCGGCGCCGGGCGCGAGCTCGAAACGCATCAGGTTTTCGCCGAGGCAGCCGCTGTAGGCGATCGTCTCGAGCGGCAGCCATTCGAGCCGCGCGCCCTCGGCGAGCGATGCGCGCAGCCGCTGCGTTGCCGTGGCGCCGGTGCTGCGGTAGAAGCGGGCCGCGCCGGGGGTGGTGACGAGCGCGTGGGCGCCCGGATCGAGCGTGAGGTCGATCGCGAGCACGTCACCGCCGACGAGGCCGCCGGGCGGGTGCACCAGCACGTTGTGGCAGATCGCGTTGCCTTCGGGACAGAGGCTCGCGAGCACGCGCAGCGGGCCATCGTGCAGGGAGTGCTGCACGGTGCGTGGCGTGCCGCGCAGCTCGTCGCGCCGATACGCCAGCGCCAGCGATCCCTGCGAGGCCATCAGCGCGCCATCACCCTGTCATCACCGTGCCTCGGGCTTCCAGAACGCGACGTGCAGCGCGGCGATCTCAGCCTCGACTTCAGCGATCGGCCCCCAGACGCGAATGCCCTTTTGCCCGGCCGCGAAGACCTCGCGGCACGGCAGATCGAGCGTCGCGTTCTCGGGGTGGTCGCCGGTGAACTGCAGCAGGCGACTCTCGGTCATGCCGTAGACGAGGCGGCCGATGTGGGCCCAGTACTGCGTGCCGGCGCACATGCAGCAGGGCTCGACGGTGGTGTAGAGCGTGCAGCTCCAAAGCTCGTCGGCCGTCCAGGCCTTCGCGGCCATGCGCGCGAGCACCGCCTCGGCATGGTTCACGCTGTCGATGTTGCCCTGCTCGCTGAGCACGGTCTCGTGGTCGGGGCCGACAAGCACGGCGCCGAACGGGTGATGGCCGGCCTCGAGCGCGCGTTTGGCGACGGCGTTGGCGGTGCGCAGGTGGCGCTGCATTTGCAGCGGAGTCGGGTCGTTGCCGGGCGGTGCCGGTCGGGTCGGGTTCAAGAGGCGGTTGTCCAGCGGAGGGCTCGTCGTGGCCTGAGTCTGCATCAGGTTCGGGCAGCGCGGTGCGCCCACGATTGCACTCGGGTCGGGCAAGATGAATTCGGAGAGGGAGAGGTGGCGGGTCGTGCGGCGGGGCGGCGAAGGCGCGTTCGGGCCGGGCGCGTCGCTTCGCCTAGGCGGTCGCCGCTGCGCGACGACTGCTCTGCGGTGCTCGGTCGCGTGGCCCGCCGCAGAACTCGCGGCGTTCGCTGCGCTCTGACAGCCGCGGCGAGTCAGAGGTTGATGCGCGCTGCGCGCGCGGCCACGCAACCTCCGCTCCTCGACGCCTCCCACGAAACGACGCACCCAGCCCGAGCGCGCCTTTGCGGAACCAGCGGCGCTCTCGGCTCCCTCGCCCCTTTGGGGAGAGGGAGTCAACGCGAAAGTCTCTCCGACCTCCAATCGACGCGCAGCGGCGACCGCCACAGCATCAGCCCCCGCCGGGTGCCGCCTGCCGCGATGCGCCCCGGCGCGGCGGCGCATCACACGGGTGGTCAGGCCGCCGTCAACAAATCGAACAGCGATCGCGCGACCACTTTCGTCGCGCGGCGCAGGTCTTCGAGCACCAGGTGTTCGTCGGCGCGCTTGGCGTTCGACTCGAGCACCGTGCGCGGCCCGGCGCCGTAGATCGCGGCCGGGATGCCGTGCTCGCAGTACAGCCGAACATCGGTGTAGAGCGGCGTGCCCGAGGTTGGGATCGGTTCACCGAACACCGCCTCGCCGTGCCTTTGCAATGCGTCGACCAGCGGCTTGTTGCCAGCCAGCGGGCGCATCGCGTTGGCCAGCAACAGGCGCCGGGTCTCGACGGTGATGCCGGCCTCGCGACCCTGGTTGAATTCGGCCGCAGCATCGGCGATCACCTGGTGGATCGTGGCTTCGACGTCGGCCGGGTGTTCCTCCGGGATCATTCGCCGATCGAGCTTGAAGGTGACCTTGCCCGGCACGACGTTGGTGTTCGTGCCGCCCTCGATTCGGCCGACGTTCAGGTACGGGTGCGTGATGCCCTCGACGCCCGACGTGATCTGCTTGTACAGCGCGTTCTGCCGGTACAGCGCGTTCAGGATCACGACCGCGCCCTGCAACGCATCGACGCCGCTGTCGGGAATGGCGGCGTGCGCCGTGGTGCCGTGCACCGTGACCTCCATCTGCAAGCAGCCGTTGTGCGCGGTGATCACCTGGTACGAGAAACCGGCCGCGAGCAGCAGGTCGGGCTTCGTCAACTTGTTGCGCAGCAACCAGCCGGGGCCGAGCTCGCCGCCGAATTCTTCGTCGTAGGTGAAGTGCAGTTCGACCGCGCCATGCAATTGCTCGCGCAAGGTTTCGATCGCGCGGACGGCGAAGGTGTAGGTCGCGAAATCGCTCTTGCTGACGGCCGAGGCGCGGCCGTAGAGCTTGCCGTCTGCGATCTCGCCGCTGTAGGGACCGTGCGTCCAGCCTTCGCCGGGCGGCACGACATCACCGTGCGCGTTCAGCGCGATCGTCCGCC
>JANMWQ010000133.1:0-2641 GCA_031394085.1 Rhizobacter sp.
CGAGAACATCTACTACATCGGCGACCTGATCCAGCGCACCGAAACCGAGTTGCTCAAGACCCCGAACCTGGGTCGCAAGTCGCTCAACGAAATCAAGGAAGTTCTGGCTTCGCGCGGGCTCACGCTCGGCGCGCGCCTCGAGAACTGGCCGCCGCAGGGCCTGGACAAGCGTTAAGTAGAGAAGAAGGGCTTCGCGAGAAGCCCGGTGCACCCGGCAGTACCTGATACGGCTTCCGGTATTCATAGTCAAGAAAGGAACAGCACCATGCGTCACCGTCACGGACTCCGCAAACTCAACCGCACCAGCGAGCATCGCCAGGCGATGCTGCGCAACATGTGCAATTCGCTGCTGCAGCACGAAGCGATCAAGACCACGGTCCCGAAAGCCAAGGAACTGCGTCGCGTCGAGCCACTGATCACGCTCGCGAAAGAAGCGACGCTGGCGAACCGCCGGCTCGCGTTCGATCGCACGCGCGATCGCGACATCGTCACCAAGCTGTTCAACGAGCTCGGACCGCGCTACAAGGCGCGCCCGGGTGGCTACACGCGCATCCTGAAGATGGGCTTCCGCGTTGGCGACAACGCGCCGATGGCTTTCGTCGAGCTGGTCGATCGCCCGGAAGCGGCGGCCACTGAAGGCGCGGTCGAGGAGTAATCTCGCCTGCGCAACTCCACGAAGGGCCGGCATCCGCTGGCCCTTTTGCGTTGACAGGAAAGATGCTCGTTGACCGACCAAGGTCTCTCGAGTCATCGGAGAATCGAATCCTCATGCGCACCCGAAACCGTCTGACCCTGTGGCTGCCATTGCTCGCGGCACTGCTGCTGCTCGCGGGCCTGGGCGTGGCCCGTGCGGAAGAAGATTTCCTCGACCCCGAGGTCGCTTTCAAACTCGCCGCGCGGCCACTCGACGCGCGCACGGTCGAGGTGAGCTACACCGTCGCGCCCGGCTACTACCTCTACCGCGAGCAGTTCAAGTTCGCGGCCAACGGCGCGACGCTGGGCGCGCCCGTGCTGCCTGCCGGCAAGACAAAATTCGACGAGACCTTCCAGAAGAACGTCGAAACCTACCGCGATGTCGTGCGCATCGCTGTTCCCGTCACGCAGGCCGCCGGCAAGTTCGAGTTGCTGGTGACGAACCAGGGCTGCGCCGACAAGGGCTTGTGCTACCCGCCGCAGCAGCGCGGCATCGAGGTCAACCTGGCGGGCTTCGGTGGCGACGGCTCGGCTCGCGTGATGAGCGCGAACGAGAACCTAGCTGCGGCGTCGGGCACAGCCCCTGAAGCCGCGGCCGGTGTTACATCGGCCGCCACGACCTACGCAGCCGACGACGCCGGGATCGACGGCGCGCTGCGCAGCGGCAAATTCTGGACCGTCGTCGGCGTGTTTTTCCTCGCCGGCCTCCTGTTGTCGCTCACGCCCTGCGTGCTGCCGATGCTGCCGATCCTGTCGTCGATCATCGTCGGCCACGGCGCGCAGGTCTCCCGCGGGCGCGGGTTCGCGTTGGCCGCGAGTTATTCGCTCGGCATGGCGCTGGTCTACACCGCGCTCGGCGTAGGCGCAGGGCTGGCCGGCGAGGGCCTTGCGGCAACTTTGCAGAAGCCGTGGGTGCTCGCGGTGTTCGCAACTGGGCTGGTCGCGCTGTCGCTGTCAATGTTCGGCGTTTACGAGCTGCAACTGCCGTCGGCGTTGACCGGCCGGCTGTCGACGGCGTCGCAGCGCTTGCCGGCCGGGCGCTTCGCCGGAGTGTTCGCGATGGGTGGTGTTTCGGCGTTGATCGTCAGCCCGTGCGTCGCCGCGCCGCTGGCGGGTGCACTCGTCTACCTGAGCCAGACGCGCGACGTGTGGCTCGGCGGCACCGCGCTGTTCTCGCTCGCCGCCGGCATGAGCGTGCCGCTGCTGCTGATGGGCGCCTCGGCGGGCGCGCTGTTGCCACGCGCGGGCGGCTGGATGGACGAGGTCAAGCGTTTCTTCGGCATCCTTCTGCTCGGGGTCGCGCTGTGGACCGTGCAGTCGGTGTTGCCCGCCTCGTTGGCGCTCGCGCTCTGGGGCGCGCTCGCGATCGCTGCCGCGGTGATGCTCGTCTCCCCGCACCATGGTCGCCGTGCAAGCGGGACCCAGAGCATCTGGCGTCGCGTGGTTGCCGCCGTGCTGGCCGCGTGCGGACTGATGCAACTCGTCGGTGCCGCGTCGGGTGGAACGAATCCGCTACAGCCGCTCGCGCACCTGCGCGGTGGCCCGAATGTGGCGGCGACCCCGAGCTTCACGTATGTCCGTAGCGTTGCCGAACTCGACAGCGCTTTGCGCACCGCAGGCCGCCCGGTGATGCTCGATTTCTACGCCGACTGGTGCGTTTCGTGCAAGGAGATGGAGCGCTTCACCTTCGTCGACACGGCGGTGCAGAAAAAGCTGAGCGGCGCACTGCTGCTGAAGGCCGACGTCACGGCCAACAACGCCGACGACCGCGCGCTGCTGAAGCGCTTCAACCTCTTCGGCCCGCCCGGCACGATATTCTTCGACGCGCAGGGGCGCGAGCTGCCCGCTGCGCGGATCGCCGGCTTCCAGGATGCCGCGCGCTTTCTGCAGACATTGGATGCCGCCGGCCTGTGATCGCGAGCCACGCCCGCGGGTTGTGCTATCCTCT
>JANMWQ010000142.1:0-6110 GCA_031394085.1 Rhizobacter sp.
AAAAAACGGTCTCGCGTGCCTGACCAACATGCGCACGCTGCCCGACGTGATCGTGCTCAAGCCGCTGCCCGGCCTGCCGGTGATCCGTGACCTGATCGTCGACATGACGCAGTTCTTCAAGCAGTACAACTCGATCAAGCCCTACCTCGTCAACGACGAGACGCCGCCCGAGAAAGAGCGCTTGCAGTCACCCGAAGAGCGCGACGAGCTCAACGGCCTGTACGAGTGCATCCTGTGCGCGAGCTGCTCGACCGCGTGCCCGAGCTTCTGGTGGAACCCGGACAAGTTCGTCGGCCCGGCCGGTTTGCTGCAGGCGTACCGTTTCATTGCCGACAGCCGTGATCAAGACACCGCCGGCCGGCTCGACAACCTCGAAGATCCGTACCGCCTGTTTCGTTGCCACACGATCATGAACTGCGTCGATGTGTGCCCGAAGAACCTGAACCCGACCAAGGCGATCGGCAAGATCAAGGAATTGATGGTGCGCCGCGCCGTTTGATCGCCGCATGCAGGCCGCTACGCTGATCGACGAACGGGCGCTGAGCAAGCTGCGCTGGCGCTGTCGGCGCGGGCTGCTCGAGAACGACCTGTTCATCGAGCGTTTTTTCGCGCGGTACGCCGACCGATTGACCACGTCGCAGGCAAAGGGCCTGCTGACGTTGATGGACCTGTCAGACAACGACCTGCTTGATCTGCTGCTCGCACGCAAGCAGCCCGAAGGCGAGTTGCTCGGCGACGACGATGTGGTGCAGGTGTTGCGCATGATGCGCGTGCCCGCGTGAAGAGAGGCGTCCGAGTGGATCGAGATGCCCTGCGACCGGAGACTGCTGGCGTACTTCCATTTTTGGCATTTTCCAAGGAAAGCTCATGACCCCGTCTGACGTGAAAGCCACCCTGTCGTTCTCCGATGGCAGCCCCACCATGGACCTGCCGATCTACAAAGGCACGATCGGGCCCGACGCGATCGACATCCGCAAGCTCTACGCCCAGACCGGCAAGTTCACCTACGACCCCGGCTTCTTGTCGACGGCGTCGTGCAACTCGACCATCACCTACATCGACGGCGACAAGGGCGAGCTGCTCTACCGCGGCTACCCGATCGAGCAGTTGGCCGAGAACTGCGATTACCTGGAGACGTGTTACCTGCTGCTCAAAGGCGAGTTGCCCGATGCCACGCAGAAGACCGACTTCACCAGGCTCGTCACGAACCATACGATGGTCAACGAGCAAATGCAGTTCTTCCTGCGCGGATTCCGGCGCGACGCGCACCCGATGGCCATCATGACCGGCCTGGTCGGCGCGCTCTCGGCCTTCTATCACGACAGCACCGACATCCATAACCCGGAGCATCGCGAGATCTCCGCGATTCGCCTGATCGCCAAGATGCCGACGCTTGTCGCGATGGCCTACAAATACACGATTGGTCAACCCTACATCTACCCGAAAAACGACCTCTCGTACGCCGGCAACTTCATGCGCATGATGTTCGCGACGCCTTGCGAAGACTATGAGCCGAACGAGGTGCTGGTGCGCGCGATGGACCGCATCTTCATCCTGCACGCCGACCACGAGCAGAACGCGTCGACCTCGACCGTACGCCTGTGCGGTTCGTCGGGCACGAACCCGTTCGCGGCGATCGCGGCGGGCGTGGCTTGCCTGTGGGGCCCCGCGCACGGCGGCGCGAACGAGGCGGCATTGAACATGCTGTCGGACGTGCAGAGGGCCGGCGGCGTCGAGAAAATCGGCGAGTTCATCAAGCAGGTCAAAGACAAGAACTCCAACGTCAAGCTGATGGGCTTCGGGCACCGCGTCTACAAGAACTACGACCCGCGCGCCAAGCTGATGCGCGAGACCTGCCACGAGGTGCTCGATGCACTCGGTCTGCACAACGACCCGATCTTCAAGCTCGCGATGGCGCTCGAGAAGATCGCACTCGAAGACGACTACTTCGTCTCGCGCAAGCTCTACCCGAACGTCGACTTCTATTCGGGCATCGTGCAGCGCGCGATCGGCATCCCGGTGCCGCTGTTCACGGCCGTGTTCGCGCTCGCGCGCACCGTCGGCTGGATCGCGCAGCTGAACGAAATGATCGGTGACCCCGAGTACAAGATCGGCCGCCCGCGTCAGTTGTTCAGCGGTGCCATCGCGCGCGACGTGACGCCGATAGCCGATCGCTGACCCTACACACCCCACGTCGCATTGCCCGTCCCGGTTCTTTTGAGCCGCGGCGGGCTTTTCTTTGTGGGAGCGGTAGCGGTCGAGTTGGAAACCCTCCGAATCGGGGGGAGGGGGTGAGGGTCGACGCCTGTAGACATTCGTGATGTCTGGCACGTAAAGTGCGACGGCTCAGAAGTAGCCCCACCTGCCCGCCACGAACAGGCTCGGTGGTTTTCAGTACTGCGATCGCTTCCAAATGGTTTGGCGCATCGTCATGGAGGAATACATGCTTAAGCATACGTTGATGGCCGCGGCCATCGCTTTGTCGACTATGGCTGCGAACGCAGCCGACATCACGCTGTTGTCGGAGGGGTTCGACAAGGTCTCGGACCTTTCGGGGTGGGTGATCAACAACCAGAGCAGCCCCGGCGGCGCCATCACCGAGGGTTGGTTTCAGGGCGACACCACGTTCGTCGGTCAGGCCGGCGGGTCGGGCTCCTACATCGGCTCCAGCTTCAACGTCGCCCGCTCGAGTCCCGGGGTGATCAGCACTTGGCTGCTCACGCCGACATTCTCGACCGCGTTCGACGGCACGGTCTCGTTCTGGGCCAAGGCCGACATCGATCCCAGCGGCAGTTTTTTCGACACGTTCCGTTTCGGCCTCAACAACGGCGGCACCGACCTGGCCTCGTTCGCCCTGTCTCCGCTGATCACGGCCTCGGGCGACTGGACCCAATACTCCCTCAAGTTCGCCTCGGGCGGCGCCGGCTCGCAGGCGCGTTTCGCGATCCAGTATTCGGGCGATTTCAACACCTCGAACTACATCGGCGTCGACAGCGTGCTCGTCACCGCCGTCCCCGAACCGTCGACTTATGCCTTGACCGGCGCCGGCTTGATCGCCCTTGCACTTGCCCGCCGTCGGCAGCTGGCGGCCGCTCGGGCCGTTTGATCGGTGGGGTCACACGTGCCACCAGCACGTCGTCTCGTTACCGACCTTCTCGTACCCCCAGGAGAAAGAAATGATCGACTCATTGAAGAATCGCGTGCGTTGCGCAAACGCAATTGTCACGGGCCTGATGATCGCCGGCGCGGCCGCGTTGCCGCTGACTGCCATGGCTAACGACGAGCAAGCTGCTGCAACCGAACCGTCGGCGCCTGCCGCCGTGGCCGATGCGACTGCCAACCAAATCGTTGTCAAAGATGCCGCGACCGGGGCATTGCGCGCCGCCACACCGGACGAGGCGAATGCACTGACGCAGTCCAAGGGCCAAGTCGTCGAGCTTCGTCGCTCGGCGCGGGCCGTGCCGATGTCGAAGGGGCACTGGAGCGGCGCCCGTGGAGCGCGCCTGACCGATGAATTCGCGAGCTACGCCGTGCTCGTACGGCAACCGGATGGCAGCATGGTCGCAGCCTGCTTCGAGAGCCGCGAAGAGGCCGATGCCGCCTTGAAGGCGGTTTCGCCGGTCGTCAAAGTCAACACTGCACCGACGGAGTGACACACATGAACCAATTTCTTCAACCCCTCGCTGCGACACTGCTGCTCGCCGTCAGCGGGCTCGCCGCCCAAGCTGCAACGATCGAGATCGCGAGCCGCGACCCGGCAGGCGTCGGCTTCAACGACCCGACGCCTGTCGCTCCGGTCGGGGGCAATCCGGGCACCACTCTCGGCGAGCAACGACTCTATGTTTACCGATATGTCGCCGACATCTGGCAAAAGTCACTGCAGAGCGACGTGACCATCAAGGTCAGCGCCGGGTGGGAGGCGTTGACCTGCACCGCGTCGAGCGCCGTTCTGGGCAGTGCGAGTCCGTGGAACATCTGGCACGACTTCGCCGGAAGCGTGCCGGGCACTTGGTATCCGCAAGCGCTCGCCAACAAGCTATCCGGCGTGAACCTCTCCGATGGCACACCCGATGACGGCAGCGGCTATGGCAATGTCGATATCAAGACGCAGTTCAATGTGAATCTTGGTAACACCGGGTGCCTGGACGGCACTGGGTTCTACCTCGGTGTCGACGGCAAGGCGGGTGCGAACGTCAACTTCGTCGAAACCTTGCTGCACGAACTTGGACACGGTCTGGGCTTCACCGTCTTGACCGTCCAGGGCTCGACAGGCTTCCGCGTGCTGCCCGATGGCAGCGCATATGCGCCCACCGGTGGCCTGCCCAGCATCTGGGAAGGGTTCATGTACGACAACACGATCGGCAAGACCTGGCTCTCGATGAGCAACGAGGAGCGCAAGGCCTCTGCCATCAACCCGCTGCGAGTTGCCTGGAACGGGCCGATGGGCACGAGCGCAGCGATCCAGGTGCTCAGCGCCGTACCGACGGTCAAGATCGTTACCTCGGTGCCGGGTGTCGCAGGCGTATACGACTACGGCACCGCGTCGTTCGGGCCGCCTGTCGCATCGACCGGGTTGTTTGGTACGCTGGCGGTGACCTCGACCAACCTCAACGGCTGTGCTGCCTTCGACGCGGTCGCGAGTGTGGCGATAACCGGCAAGGTCGCGATCATCGATCGGGGTGCCTGCGGCTTTGTCGTCAAGGTGAAGAACGCGCAAAACGCCGGTGCGGCGGGCGTGATCATTGCCAACAACGCGGCGGGCTCGCCTCCTTCGTTAGGCGGTGGTGATCCGACGATCACGATTCCGACGGTGAGTGTCACGCAGGCCAACGGGATCGCGCTGCGCGCCGCGGTCGCAGCCGCGCCGAGGTACGGCACGCGCTCCAGGCCTGGCACCGTGTTGGCCTTGTTCGGCCTCGATGCCACGCGCAAGGCTGGTGCCGACAGCGTCGGTCGACCCTTGCTCTACACACCGGCCACCCTTTCGCCGGGGTCGTCGGTGTCGCATTGGGATGTCACCGCATTCCCCAACCTGCTAATGGAGCCCAACATAAACGCCGACCTGACGACGACCCTCGGGCCGCCGCTGGATCTGACCCTGCCGCTGTTGAAAGATATCGGCTGGTAAGTCCGAAAGCGTTGTGTTCGTCGGTCAAGAGGCGCGGGCAACCGCGCCTCTTTTTTTACGGGCGGTCGAATACGACCCGGCTGTGGGCTGAGCCTAGAATTCAGACCTCGCCGTCGCGCGACGATTGAACTTCCGGCCAAATCACCATGCCCCGCACGCTCTACGACAAGATCTGGGACGAGCACGTCGTCCACACAGAAGACGACGGCACGGCCGTGCTCTACATCGATCGTCATTTGGTCCACGAGGTCACGAGCCCGCAAGCCTTCGACGGGCTGGCGCTGGCGGGCCGCAAGGTCTGGCGGCTGTCGGCGAATCTCGCGGTCAGTGACCACAACGTGCCGACCACCGACCGCTCGCTCGGAATCAGCGACCCGATCTCCAAGCTGCAGGTCGACACGCTCGACGCGAACTGCGACCGGCTCGGCATCACGCAATTCAAGATGAACGATCGCCGCCAAGGCATCGTCCACGTCATCGGACCGGAGCAGGGCGCCACGCTGCCGGGCATGACGGTCGTCTGCGGCGACTCGCACACGTCGACGCACGGTGCCTTCGGCGCGCTCGCGCAGGGCATCGGCACCAGCGAGGTCGAACACGTGCTCGCGACGCAGACGCTGCTCGCGCGCAAGGCAAAGAACATGCTGGTTCGCGTCGAAGGCAAGGTCGGCGTTGGCGTGAGCGCGAAAGACATCGTGCTCGCGGTCATCGGAAAAATCGGCACCGCCGGCGGCACGGGTTACACGATCGAGTTCGCCGGCTCGGCGATCCGAGCGCTGAGCATGGAAGGGCGCATGACGGTGTGCAACATGGCGATCGAAGCCGGCGCGCGTGCCGGGCTCATCGGTGTCGACGAAACGACTACCGCGTACGTGAAGGGCCGGCCCTACACGCCAGCCGGCTTGGAGTGGGAACAGGCGCTGCGCTACTGGCGCACGCTGACGTCCGATGCCGGCGCGCATTTCGATGCCGTGGTCGAGCT
>JANMWQ010000154.1:0-4754 GCA_031394085.1 Rhizobacter sp.
GCCGGGCGCGAGCGTATAGCTGAAACCGGCTGTGCGGATATGCTGCAAAACAGCTTGCGCGAGCACGCGCGGCTCGGCGGTCGCGTAGCGCGGCTGGCGCAGCAGCGCGGTCGCCCATTCGAGCGTGCGCGGGTTGTAGCCCGGCGGCAGCGCGATGTCGTCCTGCAGGCTCAGCTCGTGGCTCGCCGGGCCGTGGCGAAAGTCGATGAACGCCTCGGCGTGAAAGCGCACGCGCTCGAACAGCGGCTTGTCGGTGCGCCATTGCAGATCGGGCAGGCCGACCACGCGGTAGCCCTCGATGACCGGCGCGGTGGCCGCGGCTTCGAGCAGCGGCAGGCTCGTGAGCCGCAGCGGCTCGATCGTCATCTCGTAGCGCAGCGGTGTGCCGGCGGTGCGCAGGTCGAGGCGCGGTACCGAGGCGGTGCCGAACGAGGGTTGCAGTGGCTGCCATTCGACGCCGTCGAAGCGCGACAGCACCGGTCCGCGGAAGTACAGCGCCTGCGGTGGTGGCGGCGCGCCCTCGAAGCGGATGCGCAGCGCGATGCTGTCGTCTTGCGCGACCTCCGAGACCGAGCCCATGCGCATCGAGTTCGACAGCCCGGTCTTGGCCAACCCGTCTTGCGGCACGCCCCACAGCGGCCCGACGCGCGGGAACAGCACGAACATCAGCGCCATGATCGGCGCGCCGAGCAGCGCGGTGCGCGCCGAAAGCGCCGCGGCCTGGCGCAGGCTCGGTTGGCCGACCGGCATGTGCGCCAACACCAGCGCGGTCAGCAGCCCCCAGACCGAGACCAGCATCGCCGCGGCGACCGACAGCGACTGCGAGTACAGAAAGTGCGTGAGGATCAGGAAGAAGCCGAGGAAGAACACCACGAAGGCATCGCGCCGGGCCCGCAGCTCGAGCGTTTTCAGCGCCATCAGCACGACCGCGAGCGTCACGCCGGGCTCTTTGCCGAGCAGCGTGTTGTACGACCAGAAGGTCAGCGCAGCGGCCACGACCAACACCGCGACCAGCGCCCAGCGCCCTGGCAGCGGCGCGTTCGAGAGCGCGAGCTGTGCGCGCCAGAGCAGCATCACCAACGTCAACAGTGAGCACCACGCCGGCAGGTGCGAGACATGCGGCAGCACCGTCCAGCCGATCACGCCGAGCAGGAAAAGCGTGTCGCGTGCTTCGCGCGGAAGGCGGCTCCAGCCCGGCCACAGCCGGGAGATCCGCACGCCCGACGCGAGGCGCTCGATCAGCGCCACAGCGCGAGCGCCTCCAGGCAATGCCGGCGTTGCGCGTCGCCGTCGGCCGGTGCGATGTCGACACCCGGCAGCCGCAGCCCGTAGTCGGCGCCGGCGCGGTGCGCGGCGAGCGTCCAGGCGGTCAGGCGCGAGAGGCGTTCTTCGGGCGCGAGCGTGCCGCAGGCCTGCCAGTCGAGCCAGAGCTCCTGGTGCGCCGAGGCGCTGGTGTCGCGGCTGACGAGGTCGCCGCCGCTGTCGAGGGTTTTCGCGGCTTTCTTCCAGGCGATCAGCTTCATCGGGTCACCGCGGCGGTACGCGCGCACGCCTTCGACCTCGCCGCCAGCGGCGCTGCGCGACTGCGTCGGCCCGCCGGGCACCGCGCGCGCGGCCGGCAACGCCGCAGGCGGGCGCTCGGGCTGCGGGTAGACGAGCAACTGCGCGGCCGGGCGCCAGACCGTCCAGACGCGAAACAGCCCGAGCGGGAAGCGCGTCTCGGCCCCCAGCGTCGGCGCCGAGACGCGAACGCGCACGGGTGGCACGAAGCTGACCTGCGCGTGTGCCTGGCCGAGCGCCGGCACGTTGATCCAGGTCAGCGTGGTCTCGGCCGCACCCGAGACCTTCAAGCCGATGCCGAAGCGCGCCGCGCCCGGGCTGGTGAGGACGATGTCGAGCACGGCCGGGTCGCCGGCAAAGACGGGCGCGACCGGTTTCAGGTGCAGCGTGAGCCCGCGCAGCGTCGCGTGCGTCAGGTGCATCGAGACGACGCCGCTGCCGGCGAGCAAGAACGTCAGCACATAACCCAGATTCAGCTGGTAGTTGATCGAAGCGAGCAGCAGCACGATCAGGGTCAGGCCGAACATCCAGCCGGCGCGCGTCGGCAGGATGTAGACGTTGCGCTGCGTCAGCAGCAGCGTGTCGGTGCGCGGCTGGCGCGCGTCGACCCAGGCGCGGAAGCGGGTGCGGGCGCGGGCTGCGGGGTTGATGCCGGACCAGCGCGAGGCGGTGAGCTCGACCACGTCTTGCCTACGGCAGCGCCACCGCCTCGACCATCGCGCGCACCTGCTCGACCCGGCCGCGGCCGGCGCCGGTGATCGGCACGAGGCGGTGCGCGATGGTTTGCGGCAACACGTATTGCACGTCGTCGGGCGCCACGTAGTCGCGTTGGCCGAGCAGCGCACGTGCGCGAGCGGCGCGCAGCACGCCGATGCCAGCGCGCGGGCTCAGGCCTTCGACGAACCAGCGGCCCGAGCGTGTCGCGGCGATCAGTGCCTGCAGGTAGTCGAGCAGTGCATCTGACACATGCACGGCCTGCACCGTTTTTTGCGCCTCGACGAGCTGCTCGGGCGTCATCACTGCGCGCAAGCCGTGGATCGCCTCGCGCCGGTCGTGGCCGGCGAGCAGCGCGCGCTCACTCGCCTGGTCGGGATAGCCGAGCGTCAGGCACATCAGGAAGCGGTCGAGCTGCGATTCAGGCAGCGGGTAGGTGCCGAGCTGGTCGCTCGGGTTCTGCGTGGCGATGACGAAGAACGGCTCGGGCAGCGCCCGCGTTTCGCCCTCGACGGTGACCTGGTGCTCCTCCATCGCCTCAAGCAGCGCGCTCTGCGTTTTCGGCCCGGCGCGGTTGATCTCGTCGGCCAGCAGCACCTGCGCGAACACCGGGCCGGGGTGGAACACGAACGACTCCTTGCTGCGCTCGTAGACGCTCACGCCGATCAGGTCCGAGGGCATCAGGTCGGCCGTGAATTGGGTGCGCGAGAAGTGCAGCCCGAGCGAAACGGCCAGCGCATGCGCCAATGTGGTCTTGCCGACACCCGGCACGTCTTCGATCAGCAAGTGGCCGCCAGCCAGCATGCAGACGACACAGTCTTCGATCTGGGAACGCTTGCCGACGATAATCGTGCTGATCTGGTCGACCAGCTCGGTCAGTTGCGCGGTGAGCGTCTTGCTGGTTTGCTTGTCTGCGCGTTGGTCCATGCGCCCACGTTACCCGAAAAGTAAAGAGCTGTAAGCCCGATGACGACTGCCTTCTACAACCATCCCGACTGCCGCGGCCATGACATGGGCAACGGCCACCCCGAGTGCGCGCAGCGCCTCGATGCGATCGACGACTACCTGCTCGCGACCGGCCTCGATGTGGCGATCGAACGCCACGAGGCGCCGCTGGTCGACCTGGCCGACGTGGCCCACGCGCACAACAGCGGCTACGTCGGCGAGTTGCGCGACGCGCTGCAGCGCATCGCCGCCGACGGTTCGCGCGTCGCGTTCGATCCCGATACGTCCGCCAACGCCGGCACCTGGGCCGCAGTGCAACGCGCCGCGGGCGCGGCCGTGGCGGCGACCGACGCGGTCATCGACGGCCGCGTGACCAACGCGTTCTGCTCGGTGCGCCCGCCCGGCCACCACGCGACGCGCGACGCCGCGATGGGCTTTTGCTTCTTCAATAACGTGGCGATCGCGGCGCGCCACGCGCTCGACGTGCGCGGCATCGAGCGGGTCGCGATCGTCGACTTCGACGTGCACCACGGCAACGGCACCGAAGACATCATCGCCGGCGACGAGCGCGTGCTGATGGTCAGCATCTTCCAGGACCACCTCTACCCGTTCAGCGGCGGCGTGCCGATGGGCGACAACATGATCAACGTGCCGGTGCCGGCCTACACCAAGGGCCGTGAAGTGCGCGAGCTGATCGAGGCCATGTGGATGGAACGGCTCGAAGCCTTCGCGCCGCAAATGATCTTCATCTCGGCCGGCTTCGACGCGCACCGCGAAGACGACCTCGGCCAGCTCGGCCTGGTGGAGGCCGACTACGAATGGATCACGCAACGCATCATGGGTGTGGCCGACCGGCACGCGCACGGGCGCATCGTTTCGTGCCTCGAAGGCGGCTACAACCTCGGCGCACTCGCCCGCAGCGTGGCGGCGCACGTGCGCGCGCTGGCGGGGGTGTAGCCCGGGTGATGCCGCTGCGCGCCGTTCGCCGATCGAGTTTCATCGGCTTCGCGTTCGCTCTGGTGCTGGGCGGCTGCAGCGTGTGGCGCCCGGTCACCGTGCCGATCCCGACGATCCGCGAGCCTGCGCCGTGCGCCGTGCGGCCCGACACATTGCTCGTGATGTTGCCGGGCTCGTATTCGCAGCCGCAAGAATTTATCGCCGAGGGCTTTGTCGACGCGGTGCGCAAACGCCGCATCGCGGCCGACCTGCTGCTGGTCGACGCGCATGTCGGCTACTACGCCGACAAGAGCATCGTCGACCGGCTGCGCGCCGACGTGATCGCGCCGGCGCTGGCGCAAGGCTACACGCGCATCTGGCTGGTCGGCATCTCGATCGGCGCCTTCGGTGCGCTGATCTACAGCGAGGCCCAGCCGCAAGGCATCGCCGGCGTCGTGGCGCTCGGGCCCTACCTGGGCAAGCGCGCGCTGAGCGAAGAGATCGCCGCGCAGGGTGGATTGCGCGCGTGGCGGGCGCCGGTCGGCAAGCTCGACCCCGACGACATCGACTGGGTCGTGTGGCGCTGGCTGCAGCCCTAT
>JANMWQ010000168.1:0-5977 GCA_031394085.1 Rhizobacter sp.
GCCGTAGATCACGGTGCGTCGTGCGTGCGTCGAGAAGCGCAGGTGCAGATCGAAGGCGCGGCGCTCGCTGCGCAGGGTCTTGTGAATCTCGACGTCGAAGCTCATTGGGTCATCGGCTCATCGGCTCAGCGCCTCAACGCGCTCGTGCCCGTGGCGCGAAGCGCCCGGCGGCCAGCAGGAAGACGACGCAGGTGACCGAGATGATCGCGACCAGCAGGTTGGCGGTGGCGTCGTCGCCCGCCTGAACGGCATCGTGCACGGCGACCGACAGCGTTTGCGTGCGCCCCGGAATGCTGCCCGCGATCATCAGCGTCGCGCCGAACTCGCCGAGCGAGCGCGCGAACACCAGCAGCACGCCGGCCAGAATGCCCGGCCACGCCATCGGCAGCGTGACGCGCAAGAACACCGCCCACTCGGTCAGCCCGAGCACGCGCGCGGCCCGCTCGAGTTGCGGGTCGATCGCCTCGAACGCCGAGCGCGCCGAGGTGAGCACCAGCGGGAACGCGACGACAGTCGCCGCGATCACGGCGCCCTGCCAGGTGAAGATCAGGTTGATGCCGAGGCTGTCGTGCAGCCACGCGCCGAGCCAGCCGCGCCGGCCGATCAAGACCAGCAGGTAGTACCCGACGACGGTCGGCGGCAGCACCAGCGGCAGCGTCAGCACCGCACTGACGGCATCGCGCGCGATGAAGCGATGCCGCGCCAGCAGCCAGCCGACCGCCACGCCGAGCATCGTATTGATCGCGGTCGCCCAAAGCGCCACCTTCAGCGTCAGTGCCAGCGTGACCCAAATCGGCGCCGTCATCCGCGGCCTAAGGCTTGCCGAAGCCGTGACGCGCGAACACGGTTTGCGCCGCGGGGGTCACGACGAAGTCGAGGAACTTGCGCGCGGCGTCGGGGTTCGGGCTGGCGGCGACGGCAGCGATCGGGTACGTGATCGGCGTGCCGGTCGGGATCGTCGCGACGACCTTGACCTTGTCTTTCATCACGAGCGCATCGGTCGCGTAGACGAAACCGGCCTCGACTTCGCCGCGCGCCACATAGTCGAGCGCCTGGCGCACGCTTTGCGCCATCACCGCCTTCGGTTCGACAGCGCCCCAGAGTTTGGCAGCCTGCAGCGCACCGTGGGTGTAGCGGCCGACCGGCACGCCGGCCGGATTGCCGATCGCGACCTTCGTGACTTCGGGTTTTTGCAGGTCGGCCAGCGACTTCAAACCGAGTGCGCTGTCGCTCGGCACGACCATCACCAGCGCGTTCGCGACGAAGTTGCGGCGCGTGCCGGCCACGATCGCGCTCTGCGCGGCGGCGCGGTCCATCGCCTCCTGGTCGGCCGAGGCGAACACATCGGCCGGCGCGCCCTTCGCGATCTGCGCCAGCAGGGCGTCCGACGCGGCGAAGTTGAAGACGACCTGCGTGCCGGGGTTTCGCACCTCGAACGCGGGGCCGAGTTCGCGCAGCGCGTTGGTCAGGCTGGCGGCGGCCGAGACGGTGAGGTCGGCCGCGTGCGCCGCAACGCAGGCGAGTGCGAGCAGAGAGGCGCCGAGGCGGCGTCGTAACGTGGTGATCTTCATGCGGGTTCGGCGTGGTGGCATCGTGTTCGGCAGCGCGACGCGCCGCGGTCGTGCCGAGCGCAATATAGCGCACTACATCGCGCCTGCCGTTCAACCTCTTGCCCGTCAAGGCGGCATGCCCGGCAGGGCGAGCCGCTGCAAGGCCCTCGCCGACACGCCCCGTCACAAGCTGCACGCAGACATCGGCAGAATCAGCTCGTTCCGACAAGCCGAGGTCGCGAAGTGGACCGCAATCGTCGAGCGCACGAACATCGAACGGGAGTGAACATGCAACGCATCGGATTCATCGGCGCATCGGGATTGATGGGCCACGGCATCGCGAAGAACCTGCGCGCGAAGGGATACCCGCTCGCGCTCACGGTGCATCGCAACCGGGATCGGCTCGCCGACCTGCTGGCGGCCGGCGCGACCGAAGCGATCTCGCCAGCGGCGCTCGCGCGCACCTGCGAGATCGTGTTCATCTGCGTTACCGGTTCACCGCAGGTCGAGGCGGCGGTGGGCGGCCCGAACGGCCTGCTGAGTGCGGCCAGCAAGGGGCTGGTCATCGTCGACTGCTCGACCAGCGAGCCTGACTCGACGACGAAGCTGCGCGCGCTCTGCGCCGCCGCCAGCGTGAGCTTCATCGACGCGCCGCTCGCGCGCACACCGGTCGAAGCCGAGCTCGGCAAGCTCAACGTGATGGTCGGCGCGAGCGACGAACACTTCGCGCTGCTCAAACCCGTGATCGCGAGCTTCGCCGAGAACGTGATCCACGTCGGCGGCCCGGGCGCCGGCCACACCATCAAGCTGCTGAACAACTTCATCGCGCAGGCCATCTGCACCGCCACCGCCGAGGCCTTCGCGACGGGCCAGCGCGCGGGGGTCGACCTGAAAAAACTGGTCGAACTCGTCTCCGCCGGCGCGGTCAACTCGGGGCTGTTCCAGGCGATGGCGAAAACGCTCGACGGCGACATGAGCGGCTTGAAGTTCGAGCTCGACAACGCACGAAAAGACCTGCGCTACTACACCCACCTGGCCGAATCGCTGAACGTGCCGAGCATCGTCGGCGAAGCCGTGCACCAGTCGCTCGCCATCGCCAGCGCGCTCGGCCACGGCCACAAGCACGTGCCGGCGCTGGTCGAGGCACAGGAGCAATTGACCGGCGCGAAGATCGTTCGGCGATAGGCGCGCGGAACAGAAATCGCCGCCGTTGACGGTCTCGTCGGGGATGCCATCCGCAAGCGTCTGCGCTTCCTCACAACGCGACAAAGACCGAAGCCCCGCACGACCGAGGCCGATGACAGGAACGCTGAGTGCGTCGCAACCTGCTGCGGCCGAGGGTGGCCGGGCCGCAGCAGTTTTGCCGCCGGAACGCAGCGGCTCTACTTCTTGAAAATCGCCGTTGCCTTGCCGAGGCCGGCGTCGTAGATGCCACCGACCACTTCTTTGGCCTTGGCATCGTCGGCGCCGCTGGCATCGAAGGTGGAGGTCCACTTGACGAGCGACTTGCCGTCCGCCGTCGGGCTCACCGTCATTGTCGAAAGGTCGTTCTTCACCGGCAGCGGCGACTTCGTGATCTTGTAGGTGAGGCTGCGCTTGGCCGCGCTATAGGCCGTCAGCTTTTCGTCGATGGTGCCGCCACCGACCAGCGAAAGCACGCGCGTCGAGCCTGCTGCGGTACCGCTGCCCGTGCCGGTACTGCCGGCCAGCGCCGGGTGCCAGACGTCGAGGCCGTGGAAGTTGCCGATCAGCTTCCAGGCGGTGCTCGGCGCAGCATCGAGCGTGGCCTCGCGCGTAACGGACAGGTTGCCGGCGGCAAAGCCGCAGCCCGCGGCGAGAAGGAGCGTGGCGCCAGCGAAAAGCCGTTGGGTCGTGTTCAACATGTTGTCTCCAATCGTTGTGGGTCCGCTCGGCGACGAGCCAACCGGCCTGAAGATTATTGGCGCGTGATGCTGCGGCGCGCTCCGGGTTTTACCTTGTATACGAGTATATTGGCCCATTGATAACGTTCGCCCCGCGGTGAATCGGTTGCCGCACCTGCCACGCATGCCCAACGCACCTCGAAAATCCATCAGCGCCAGCAAGCCGGGTCTCGCCCGGCGCGAGGATGGGCTGTCGCTCGACAACCAGTTGTGCTTCACGCTCTACGCGACCTCGCTCGCGATGACGAAGGTGTACCGGCCGCTGCTGTCGCGACTGGGGCTGACGTACCCGCAATACATCGTGATGCTGGCGCTCTGGGAGGCGCCAGAGCTCAGCGTCGGCGCGCTCGGCGAGAAGGTCGCGCTCGACTCGGGCACGCTCGCGCCGCTGGTGCGCAAACTGACTGCGATCGGCTGGGTCGAGCGCCGCCGCAGCCCTGACGACGACCGCTCCGTGTTGATCTCGCTCACGCCTTCTGGCCGGCAGTTGAGCCGGCACGCCCACGCCGTGCACGAACAAATCGCCTGTGCAACCCAATGCACCGACGCTCAGATTCGGCAGCTCATGACCGACCTGAAACGCCTGCGCGCTGCACTTCAGAGCAGCGCGCGAGCGCCTTCGCCACCGCCACGTCCGATTTCATCCACCCGCAAATAGGAATCAGAGAACATGTTGCCGACAAACACCCCACTGGACACGACCCCTCCCCGCAGGGATTTCCTGCGCAACGGCGTGGCCGTCGCGGCCAGCATCGGGCTGCCAGCAGCGGCAGTGGCCGCCGACAAGCCCCGCAACATGTCGGCGGCGGGCCGCGCCCCCGGCAAGCCGAGCGGCGGGGCCAGCACCGTCACCACCAAAGATGGCACGCAGATCCACTACAAGGACTGGGGCAGCGGTCGCCCGGTCGTCTTCTCGCCCGGGTGGCCGCTCACGGCCGATGCCTGGGAGGCCCAGATGGTCTACCTCGGCGAGCGCGGCTATCGCGCGATCGCCCACGACCGCCGCGGGCACGGGAGGTCAGGCCAGCCGTGGAACGGCAACGACATGGACACCTATGCCGACGACCTCGCGACGCTGATCGACGCCCTCGATCTCAAAGACGCCGTGCTGGTCGGCCACTCGACCGGAGGCGGCGAGGTGGCCCGCTACATCGGCCGCCACGGCACGAAGCGTGTCGGCAAGGCCGTCCTGCTCGGCGCGGTGCCGCCGATCATGCTGAAAACCGCCGCCAACCCGGGCGGTGTGCCGATGGACGTGTTCGACGGAATTCGGGCGGGCGTGCGCGCGGATCGGTCGCAGTTCTTCAAAGACCTGACGGTGCCCTTCTACGGCGCGAACCGGCCGGGCTCGAAAGTGTCGCAAGGCCTCAAGGATTCGTTCTGGTTCATGGGGATGCAGGGTTCGCTGAAGGCCGAGCTGGATTGCATCAAGCAATTCTCGGAAACCGATTTCACCGAAGATTTGAGGAAGATCGACGTTCCGACGTTGATCGTTCACGGCGACGACGATCAGATCGTGCCGATCGCCAACTCGGCCACGCTCTCGGCCAAGTTGGTCAAGGGCTCGACCCTGAAGGTGTATGCCGGAGCGCCGCACGGGCTGGCCAGCACGCATCAAGTGCAGTTCAACGAGGACCTGCTCGCGTTCATCAAAGGATGAGCCCGAGACCCGGGCAGTTCACAGCGGGCGCCCGGCGATGGCACCCGGAGCAATCGACCACAGCGTGGCCGTCGCAAAAGTCGGTCCCTGCAAATTGAAGCGAGTAGACAGTGACCACATCAAAGGCGGGTGACGAAAGGCGAACTTCACGGGCCGCGACTGGCGGCCTCGTCTACTCGACCGACGCCGGTCGCATGTGTCCGGCGTGCCGGCAGCCGATCGCGTCGTGCGTCTGCGGGCAAACAGCCGTGCCGGCCGGCGACGGCATCGTGCGGGTGTCGCGCGAGACGAAAGGCCGCGCCGGCAAGGGCGTGACGCTGGTGAAGGGCCTCGCGCTCGATGCGGTGGCGCTTGTCGCGCTCGGCAAGCAGCTCAAGGCCGCGTGCGGCTCGGGCGGCACCGTGAAAGACGGTGTGATCGAGATCCAGGGCGATCACGTCGAACGCGTGACCGAACGTCTGACGAAAGACGGGTTGACCGTCAAGCGCGCCGGTGGGTGAGGCGGTGAGCCCGCGCATGCGGCTCAGCCTCGCCGCATCGGCCAGGCGCGCGCCATCCACAAGTACAAGCCCGCGCCGAACAGCAGTGCACTGGCCGCGATCTCCAGCGCCAGCGTGAAACCCGCGCCGGCGCTGGCGCTGCGGTTGAGCAGCCACGCCACCAGCGGCGGCCCGACGACCTGCCCGAAGCCGTACATCGCCGTAATCAACCCCATGAAACTCGGCGCCAGCAACGGCCGCAAACGCCGCACCTCCTGCATCGCGAAGAAGGTGATCGCGGTGAACGGAATGCCGAGCAACAGGCTGCCGATCGCGAAACCGGTCAGGCTCGGGCTCCACACGGTG
>JANMWQ010000237.1:0-4643 GCA_031394085.1 Rhizobacter sp.
GCCGAAGCACAGCGGCGAGAGGTCGCGCCGCGGCATCGTGTCGAGGTAGGTGATCGGCAGGTTCTCGAGCTGGCTCACGGCCTCGATCGCCTGTTGCAGCGCGTCGCTGTTGCTGGCTTCGTAGGCGCGGTACGGCGTGCCGATCGATTCGAAGAAGCGGTGCAGCAGGTACTCGGGCACGGTGTCGGCATTCGCCGGTGCCTCGCCGGCTTCGAGCTTCAGGCCGGGGCTGTTGCCGGAGCGCAGGTAGAGCCAGTAAATGGCCGCGCGCTGCTTGCGCGCCTGGTAGGCGATGCGCTCGCGCGCGTCGTCCTCGAGCCGGTCACCACCGTCGGAGACCAGCATGACGATGCGCGAGCCGGTATACGGCCGGTCGTCGAACGACGACAGCGCCGATTCGAGCGCCAGCCCGATGTTGGTTTCCGAGAGGCCGCGGCCGATGTTGCCGGCGGCGATGGCGGCCTGGATCACTTCTTCCTTCTGCGTGAACTCGAGCACGCGGATCGGCAAGGTGCTGAAGACGATCATGCCGAAGCGGTCGCTCGGCCGCTTGGCGGCGAACTCGGCGAGCAGCTGCCGCGCGACCTTGCCCTTGGAGTCGCGCAGCCGCGCGGGCGACTGGCTGGCGTAGTAGTCGATCGCCTCGGCCGACGTGCCCTTGACCGCTTCGCCGGCGCGCCGCGCGCCGGCGTAGCCTTGGTCCATGCTGCGGCTGCGGTCGAGCACGAGCACGATCTCGGCGCCTTGCCCAACGCGCTCGACCTCGTACTCGGGCCGGTGTGGCCCCGCCAGGCCGGTGACGAGTGCGGCGAGCGCGAGCACACCCGCGCCGCGCAACGCCCACGCGAGTGCGTTCGACAACCGATCGCGCGGCATGAAGCCCGGCCCGGCGTGGGCAAGCACCCTGCCCTGCGGCAGCCACAGCGGCAGCAAGGCCAGCAGCAGCAGCCACAGCAACCAAGGCTGGTCGAAACTCATGCCGCGCCTCGCTCGGCATCGCGACAACGGCGGCAAAACGCGAGGAGCCAGGCAAGCGAGTCGCCGTCAGGCACAGGCGTTGTCGCACCTGGCGCACCTGCCGCACTTGGCGCACCCAGCGCGCCGATCGCGAAAAATTCGCGGTTCGAGCGTCGAAGGAAAGCGACGAGGTCGTCACGCAGGTGCCCGAAGCGAGGTTGTGCGCTGACGAAGCGCTCGATGCCGGCCTCGAACACGACCTCGCCGGCCGAGGCGTTCAAGGCCTCGTGAAGGCGTTGAATCGCCGCGCGCGACGGCGGCTGCTCGCCTGGCGTGGCTTCGATCGGCAGCGCCCGCAGATCGCGCCACGCCAGATTGAAAGGCCGCCGCGACCGCGCCCACCACGGCGCCCCGAGGTAGACATGCGCGAGGTAGCCGAGCAGCAGCAACGCAACGCCGCCCTCGGCCGCCAGGCGCCAGCGCACCGCCGTGGTGGCGATCGACGGTGGCGCGGCGTCGGGCTGCAATTCACCCAGACCGCGGCGCGGCGAGACATCGGCCGGTGCCAACGGCGCCACCGTGACCGGCCAGGGCTCGATGCGCAGCGCCTGTTCGCGTGGCTGGCCGGTGAAGCGCAGGTTCAAGGCCGGCGTTTCGAGCGTGCGGGTCTGCGCGGGCGAGAGGAACACCTGGTAGTCGAGCGTCAATGCCAGGCGCTGGCCGCCCGGCTCGGTGGCGCTGCTGCGAACGACGCTGCGCAGCTCCAGGGCCTTGCCGCGCGCACCCGGCTTCGGCACGCTCGACTCGTCGAGCGCGAGGCCGGTCGGGATGTGAATCAGCACCGTGCCCGAGACGACATCGCCCACCTGGTAGCCGAACGCGCGCGGCTCGGTGATGTCGACGCTCAGCAAGGGCGGTGCGCCGGCCGCGCAAGCGGCGGTGGCGATGAACGACCCCAGCGCACAAGCGCGCGCAGCGCAGCGCCGCAGGCGGCCACCGAACGGCGGCGGTGGCGGCGCACTCATGAATGAAAGTGCCTTGTGACCGCGTCGGCGTCGAACCCGCCCTCGATGAACAGCGGCCGCAGCCGGTGCGCGCGGAACAGTTGCAGCAACGCCTCGCGGCGCTGATCGAGCGCCTCGCGCCACTGCGCGCGCAGCGCCGCGCGCCACCACACGAGCCGGCGCACGCCGGTCTCAGGGTCGGCGACGTGGGCCAGACCCGAGCGTGCCGTCAAGCTGAACTCGGTGGCATCCCAGACCACGACCGGCACCAGGTCGTGGTGCGCCATCGACGTGAGCACGCCATCGACTTCGGCCAACGGCAGGTGAAAGTCGGAGACCAGGAACACCAGCGCGCGCTGCCGGCCGAGGTGCCGGTGGGCCAGCGCCAGGCCGTGTGCCGAGGCGCCCGATACGCTTACCGGGCCGCCGAGCCGCAGCGACCGCAGCGCCTGCGCGAGCCGCGCGCCAGCGCCGTGCGCCCGCGTCGGCGGCAGCAGCAGATCGCTGCGCACGGCGGCGTCGCAGCCGACGAAGCCGAAGCTGTCGCCGCTGCGCCAGGCCGAGACGCCCAGGCTCTCGACGAAGTCGGCCACCACATCGAGCTTGCGGCGTGCACCGACGAATCCCATCGACGCCGACAGGTCCGCCACCATCACGACCGGCACCGCCTTGCGCTGGCTGTAGACGCGCACCTTCCAGTCGCCGAACGGGTCGCGCAAACTCGCGTGCAGGTCGAGCCGGCGCGGATCGGGCGCATCGAGCAAGTTGGCCTGGCCGCGGTACTCGAAGCCGCTCTCGCCGCGCGTGCTGCGGTGCCGGCCGGGAAAGTGGCCGAGCACCGCCGCGCCGATGCGGTAGTGCAACTCCGGCACGCGGGGCGCATGAGCCGACGGGTTTTCCGAGCCTGCGTTCATCGGTTGCGTTGCCAGCATCGGACCCGCCGCATCGGTGATTCAGGGCGCAGCCACGCGCGCCAGGATCGCGCTCATCAGCGGGCCCGAGATTTCGTGCCGGCGCATTTCGTAGACGGGTTGGTAGCAAAGCCGGTGCGCGATCGTCTCGACGAACACCGCCTGCACGTCTTCGGGCGTCACATGGTCGCGGCCATCGAGCCACGCGGCCACGCGCGCGGCCCGCAGCAAGAGGCTCATGCCGCGCGGGCTGGCGCCGGCCAGCATCAACTGCGCGCTGTCGATGTCGGCCAGGCGCACGCCGAATTCGGCCGGCGCGGCGGTGGCGCGCCACAGCGCGAGCGCGTAGCTCTGCAGCGCCTCGGAGGCCTGCACGCTTTGCTGGATCACGGCCGCCACGTCGTTGAGCTCCTGATGCGCGACCATCGCGCTGGCGAGCGTGGCGACGAGCCGGTCGCTGTCGTGAAAGCGCGGGTCGAACATCAGCGATCGGCGGTCGGCGTCGGCCACGGGCGCGTCGATCGTCACCTCCATCATGAAGCGGTCGCGCGCGGCCGACGAGATCTCGAACGTCTCTTCGCGCTCGACCCGGTTGCGGTCGGCGAACACCAGCAGGTGCGGGAAGCGGTGCTCGCGGTTGAAGGCCGAGACGCTGCGCTCTGCCATCACGCGCAGCAGCAGCGAATGCACCTGAGGGCGCGCGCGGTTGATCTCGTTGAAGAAGAAGATCGCGAGGCTTTCGCCATGACGGATCAACGGGCCGGGGTCGACCGCGGGCCGGCCTTCGGCACTGATGTAGGTGTAGTAGATCAGGTCGTTCGGCATCAGGTCGATGGTGCCTTCGGTGCGTGCGAAATCGCCGCCCAGCACCTGCGCGAAGGCGCGCAGCAAGGTCGTCTTGCCGACGCCGACATCGCCTTGCAGCAGCACGTGGCCGCGCGCGAACACGGCCGTGTTGACGAGCCGGATGACTCGCGCCTGGCCGATCACGGCGCGGCCCACTTCGGCCTCGATCGCGAGCGCGCGTTGGCGCCAGTCGCTCAGCAGTGCGTCGTTGCGATCCATGTGAAACCTTTCATCAGTCGAACGCGTACTGAACGCCGGCCCACGCCCCGCGCGGCGTGCCGTTGCCGCGGAACTGCTCGGCGCGCGCGTTCGCTGGATCGAACCCCTGCCCGGGGCCGGTGAACACGTTGTCGCCCAACACGCCGAAGTTGGCGTAGCGGCGGTTGAAGACGTTGTCGATGCGGGCGAAGAGCTGCAGCTTCGGGGTGATTTGATACCGCGTGTCGAGGTTGAGCAACGCGTAGCCCGGCACGCGGCCGTTCGTGTCGAGGTTGTTCTCGTCGCCGCGCGCGTGCTGGTTGCTCGCGATCTGCAGGTTCGCCGCGATGCGCCACGGCGCCGTCAGGTTCAGCTCGGCGCGTGCCTTCAGCGCATGGCGCGGGATCGACGGGATGCGGTCACCTTTGCGTACCGTGATCGCGCCGTTCGCATCGGCGGTCGCGTTGCTCGGGCTGTTCTCGACGAACCCGGTGCGGTAGCTCGCATCGATGAAGTTGTAGCGCAGCGTCAGCGTGGCCGGGCCGATGCGGGTGCTGGCGCCGGCCTCGAAGCCCTGGCGGCGCGTCGTGCCGACGTTCTGAAAGTAGCCCGCGTTCAGCGCCACGCCGTTGCTGCTGACGAACTGCAAGTCGTCGCGCAGGTCGGTGCGAAACAGCGCCAGGCTCCAGGTCGTCGCGTCACCGAGCTTGCCGCGGCCGCCGACCTC
>JANMWQ010000249.1:0-4650 GCA_031394085.1 Rhizobacter sp.
ATCGATACCTACACTTATGGGTATCGATGGGTTCAGAATTTGGTATCGAAAACAGGCTCTGATAGTAATCCTATGGTGACATTGCCGGAGTATTTTCACCTGGTGAAAAACGCTGCCGGAGACCCGATGTGGGTGGTGGTACAGCCCGGTGATGTTCCGACCGAGACCGGGTTAAGAACGCTGGAATTCGGTCGCGCTCCTTTAAAAGAGCAACCGGCTTACACCACGCCGCTCGACGATGTGCGCTCCGTTAATGCCTCGAGCACATGGAAAACTCCCGGACCAGCCAAAGGCGGAGGACCATTTCAAGTGCAGCTGGGAGATGGCAGTACAGTCACATACCACTGGTATCGTTTTGCAGACCAGCCCGCATTACTCAATGCGGACTTGACGGCAGCGGAGCGGGAACAGCTACAGTTGCGGGTAGAAAAGTTGCATAAGTCTTGGAAAATCGACCAAAGCTATTTGCCTGCCCCCACGACGGGAAAGCTGGCAAATATTGACCCTAAGTTGATCGTTTCCCCGCCAGCAGGATTGGAGTTTGGATACGTCCCGATAGTCACCCGACAAGAATCAACAAGTGCTGTAGCGAAATAGCCAGTTTTTAGTCGACCCTGCAAGCTCGCTGCAACCCGCATGAACACTCACTTTCCGGCGTGAATCTTGCATATGAGATCCCCTGAGAACGATATTCCAGTGGCGTGATTTCTGGGGGATTTGACGATGAGCACACCGGACTTCTTTCGCTCGCGGCTGGACCAGATGATCGACCTGCGGCATCCGCTGGCGGTGTTGTCCACGCGGCTGCCGTTGGCCTCGATCGAGGCGGGGATTGCGCCCAAGCTGGCCCACCAGGCCAAGCCAGCCAAGCGCGTGATCGGCGACGATTCGGCCGGCGCGTTCGATGGCGAATTCGGCGGTGGCATCAGCCCGGCGGGCTGCTCACGTCTGCCCATCCGCCTGATGGTCCGCCTGCTGTACTTGAAGAACAGCTCAACCTCAGCGACGAAGAACTCGTCGAACGCAGGGCCGAGAACGTGCAGTGGCAGGGCTGAAGCGGCATGGACTACGACGAGCCGCGCCTGCCGTGCGACGCCACCCAGATCGGCCGCTTCCGGCGCTTGCTGGGTGAGGACGGTCTGGCGCAGTTGTTCAAAGCCACGATCGAATGCGCGGTCGACATCAAGGCCGTTCGGCCCGCCGATCTCGAGCGTGTCGTCGTCGACAGCACCGTGCAGTCCAAAGCCATCGCCCACCCGGTGGACAGCCGACTGTTGGAGATCGCGCGCCACAAGGTGGTGAGTGCTGCCAAGCGTGCAGGCATCGCGTGCAAGCAGACCTGCGCCAAGGAGGGCAAGACGCTGCGCCGCAAGGCCGGTGGGTACGCACATGCGAAGCAGTTCAAGCGCCTGCGCAAGACGGTCGAGCGCCAGCGCACCATCCTCGGCGTGGTGATGCGCGAGGTGCAGCGCAAGCTGGGTGCCGATCAGGCTGCGGTGGCAGCAGGCGGTGCACCGGCGAACGAACCCGGCAGCCCGAAGGCCCTCAGCGATCTTGCGATGTGGCTGGAGCGCGCCGAGCGCATCCGCACTCAGCAGCGCAACACGAAGAAGAAGCTCTACGCGCTGCACGCGCCAGAAATGGAGTGCATCTCCAAGGGCAAGGCGAGGAACCCCTGCGAGTTCGGCGTCAAGGTCAGCCTCGTGGTCACCCACAAGCAGGGCCTGATGGTGGGCGCGCGCAGCTTCGCCGGTAACCCAAACGACGGCCATGTCTTGAACGCCCAGATCGAGCAAACGAGCAACCTGCTGCGAGACGTGGGGAGAAGCCCGAAGCAGGTGATCGTCGATCTGTGCTACCGCGGCGTGGACGCCGACAACCCGCGCGTGCAGATCATCCACCGCGGCAAGTACAAGTCGTTCACCGACCATGAGAGGAGGCTGCTGAAGCGGCGTCAGGCGATCGAGCCGCTGGTCGGTCACACGAAGGCCGATCACCGGATGGATCGGTGCTGGCTGCAAGGTGCGATGGGCGATGCGCTGCATGCGCTGAGCTGCGCGGCGGGCTGCAACATCCGCTGGTTGCTGCGGGCGATAGTCCGGCTCGGCTTTGGGGGGCTTTTTTACGCCCTCTCGGCGGTGATCGCGTGCCTTGCCTGCCTGCTGCAAGCCATGCCGGCGTGGACAACCGTGACCCAGCCGGCTCTGACACCAAAGCGACGACCCTCGGCCCATCTGCCGGCGGCGTCGGTCGTTGCGGTCGGAAGAATTCTGCAGGGCCGACTACCTCGTGCAGCACTGGTCCTTGAGTGCCTTCGGGTTGGCGAAAATGGCGTTGCTGTACTGGTTGAACCTCAGAGACGCGCTCGGGACGCGCGCGCGAGTCGCGATCGAGCCGTCGTTGTCTTCAGCGCAGCTCGCGACCCATCAGCCGCTCCAGCGTGCCGCGCGGCGAGGCCTCGGGCCGCTGCTGGTCGACCACGTCGAGGTAGAAGGTCTGCTCCAGCATGTGCTGGCCACCCAACGCGGCGTGAAGCACCTGGTCGCTGAACACGACCCAGGTCGTGCCGGGCGCGAAGTCGACCGATGCTTGCGGGCTCGAGCGCTGAAACTCGGCGTCGGCCTTCGCCTGGTCGTGCAATTGCAGCATCACGTGGTCGTACTCGGTGCGGCGGCGTTTCGTGATGCCTGTCGCCGCCAGCAGCCAAGCCGAGCCCGGCAGCGGCCGCGCGATCGTCGGCAGGTACCGTTTCGCGTGCGCCTCGAACGGTTCGCCGACACGCCACTGGCGCGGCCGGCCGCTCGGGTTGACGTTGCAGAACACCCGCAGCAGCCGCGTGCCTTGCATCGGGTTCGACGGAAACGCGTCGAGGTGCAGGCGCGTGTCGTCCTTGCGCCAACTGGTTTCGCGTCCGGCCACGTCGATCGGCCGGAACGAGGTGTTGCCGCGCTCGAGGTGGCCGCGGTAGTGCGGAAACAGCCGGAGCGCCAGCGCTTCGCTCTGCTCGGCGTAGCGCATGATCATCGCGCGCAGCGCATCGAGATCGGCGGCGTCGCCGGCGGCACCGCGCATCTCGGCCGCGGGGCGATCCGGGCGCCAGCGCAACGAGATGTTCTTGGCCTTGCCATCGGCCCAGCGCGGATCGAGAAACTTGGTCTCGCTCGCCGACACCACGAACGGCAGGTGCGGAAAGCTCAGCACCGCGCCGTTCTCGAGCACTGCCTCGACGCTGCGCGTCGGCCCGAGATCACCGCTGCGCGTCGGCCCGTCATCGGCCCAGGCCGTGTCGGGGAATTCTCGGATGGGCGTGATCTCCATCGCGTTCAGCGCACCCGCATGCCGGGCAGCGCGCCGGGCCAGGGCTCGAGGATGTAGATGCCGGCATCTGCCTTGTCGTCGGCGTGCGAGGCGGCCAACACCATGCCTTCGCTGACGCCGAACTTCATCTTGCGCGGCGCGAGGTTGGCGACCATCACCGTGAACTTGCCGATCAGGTCGGTCGGCTGATACGCCGACTGGATGCCGCTGAACACGTTGCGAGTCTTCCCTTCGCCGACATCGAGGGTCAGGCGCAGCAGCTTGGTCGAGCCTTCGACGAGTTCGCAGTTCTCGATCTTCGCGATGCGCAGGTCGATCTTCGCGAAATCGTCGATCTTGATTTCGGGCGCGATCGGTTCGCCGCCGGGCGGCGGCGCTTCGATGACGGCGGGTTCGAGCAGCGCTTCGAGCTGCTTGGCGTCGACGCGCTGCATCAGGTGCTTGTACTCGCCGATGGTGTGTCCGTGGTGGCCGCCGAGCGCGCGCGCGGCATCGGCGAACTGCATCGGTTCGACATTGAGGAAAGCCTCGACTTGCGCGGCGAGCGACGGCAACACCGGCTTCAGGTAGATCGTCAGCAGGCGGAAGGCTTCGATGCAGACCGAGCACACATCGTGCAGCACGGCGTCCTTGCCCTCCTGCTTGGCGAGCTCCCACGGCTTGTTCCGGTCGACGAACTCGTTGACCCGATCGGCCAGCAGCATCACTTCGCGCAGCGCCTTGCCGAACTCGCGCGTTTCGTAGAGTTCTTCGATCGTGCTGCGGTGCGCGCGCAGGCCGTCGAGCAATGCACGGCCTTCGACGCCGAGGTCGGCCGACAGCAAGCCGCCGAAGCGCTTGGTCAGAAACCCCGCCGCGCGGCTCGCGATGTTGATGTACTTGCCGACCAGGTCGCTGTTGACCCTTGCAGAGAAAACATCCGGGTTGAAGTCGAGGTCTTCGACGTGTGCGTTCAGTTTGGCGGCGATGTAGTAGCGCAGCCATTCCGGGTTCATGCCGAGTTCGAGGTACTCCAGCGGCGAGATGCCGGTGCCGCGGCTCTTGCTCATCTTCTCGCCACTGAGTTGCAAGAAGCCATGCACGAAGATGCGACTCGGTACTTTGCGGCCGCTGAAATGCAGCATCGCGGGCCAGAACAGCGTGTGAAAGGTGACGATGTCTTTGCCGATGAAGTGAATCTGCTCGACGGCAGGGTCGGCCATGAAGGTGTCGAAGTCGATGCCGCGCTTGTCGAGGTGCGCCTTCAGTGCCGCGAGGTAGCCGACCGGTGCGTCGAGCCACACATAGAAATACTTGCCCGGCGCATCGGGGATCTCGATGCCGAAGTACGGT
>JANMWQ010000332.1:0-1554 GCA_031394085.1 Rhizobacter sp.
AGTGCGTCGACGACGCCGCCTTCGCCGATGAGGTGGCCACGACCGCCGCGCGCATGGCCGCGATGCCGACGGCGGCGCTCGTCGCCACGCGCGCCGCGATGGATGCCGCGATGCATCTCGGCTACGCCGACGCACTCAGCCACGAAGGCGCGTGGCAAAGCAAGCTGAGCGCGTCGCACGACTACCTCGAAGGCGTGGCCGCGTTCATCGCGAAACGCCCAGCCGTGTTCTCGGACCGCTGACTCGCTGACCCATGCCCAGAGGTCGCGCCCCCGGCTACGACACCCAGCGCGTGCAGATCCTCGCGCGCGCGGCTGAGCTGTTCGCGCGCCAGGGCTACACCGCCACCTCGATGAACCAGGTCGCGCTGGCGTGCGGCGTCTCGAAGCCGTCGCTTTACCACTACGTGCGCGACAAATACCAGCTGCTGGTCGAGATCGCCGAAGACCATGTCGGCCGGCTCGAGGCGCTCGTCGCGCTGGCGCAGCAAAAGCCGCTCGATCCACAAGCGCGCGTGCGCGAGTTGATCGGCAGTTTTCTGGCGGTCTACGCCGACGCCCAGGCCGCCCACCGCGTGCTCACCGAAGACGTGAAGTTTCTCGAACCGGCCGACCGCAAGCGCGTGCTCGACGGCCAGCGCCAGGTCGTCGCCGCGTTCGCCGAGGCGATCGCCGACACGCGGCCCGAGCTGCGTACGACCGAACTGCACAAGCCGCTGACGATGCTGCTGTTCGGCATGATGAACTGGATGTTCACCTGGCTGCAGCCCAGCGGCAAGCTGACGCACGCCGCGATGGCGCCGGTCGTCGCCGATCTTTTTTTCGGCGGGCTGAACGCGGTGCGGCTGACCGAATCGATTCGTCCCTCGACCCTTCTCGAACCCCACGCCACCCCCAAAAAACGGAGACTTGCATGAAGCTGAAAAGATCCCTCGTCGTGATGGCCGCGATCTTCTGCGTCGTCACCCTCGCGCAGGCCGACGTCATCGTCGGGGTGACCGTCTCGGCCACCGGACCGGCGGCTTCGCTCGGCATCCCCGAGAAGAACACCATCGCGTTGATGCCGCAGACCATCGGCGGGCAGAAGATCAACTACATCGTGCTCGACGATGCCTCCGACACGACGCAGGCGGTGAGCAACGCGCGCAAGCTGATCACCGAAAGCAAGGTCGACGTGATCCTCGGCTCGACGACGACGCCGAACTCGCTCGCGATGATCGACGTGGCGGCCGAGAACCAGACGCCGATGATCTCGATGGCCGCCTCGGCGCGCATCGTCGAGCCGATGGACGCGAAGCGCAAATGGATTTTCAAGACGCCGCAGAACGACATCATGATGTCGCTCGCGATCGCGACCAGCATGGCCGACAACGGCGTCAAAACGGTTGGCTTCATTGGCTTTGCCGACGCTTACGGCGAAGGCTGGTACAACGAATTTTCGAAGGCTGCTGCGCTGAAGGGCTTGACGATTGTCGCGAACGAGCGCTACGCGCGGGCCGACACCTCGGTCACCGGCCAGGTGCTGAAGATCGTCGCCGCCAAGCCCGATGCGGTG
>JANMWQ010000343.1:0-3453 GCA_031394085.1 Rhizobacter sp.
CGACGTGGCCCTGCCGGTCGTGCGCGACTTCATCGCCCGCGTGAAAGAAAAGGCGCTCGGCGCCGAGGTCGTGGGTTCGCTCTCACCGGGCCAAGCGCTGGTCGGCATCGTCAACCGCGAACTCGCGCTGACGATGGGCGAGGCGGATCCGGCAAGCGGAGCCTTGAAGGCCCCTGCCGACATCAACCTCGCCGCACAACCGCCCGCCGTCATCCTGATGGCCGGCCTGCAAGGCGCCGGCAAGACGACGACCACGGCCAAGCTCGCCAAGCACCTGATCGAGAAGCGCAAGAAGAAGGTCCTCACGGTCTCGGCCGACGTGTACCGCCCGGCCGCGATCGAGCAGCTCAAAGTCGTCACCAAACAGGCGGGCGCCGAGTGGTTCCCTTCGACCGGTGACGACAAGCCGCTCGCGATCGGCCTGGCCGCGCTCGACTATGCGAAGAAACATTACTTCGACGTGCTGCTGGTCGACACCGCCGGCCGGCTCGCGATCGACGAAGCGCTGATGCACGAGATCACCGAACTGCATGCGGCGCTGAACCCGGTCGAGACGCTGTTCGTGGTCGACGCGATGCAGGGCCAAGACGCGATCAACACCGCCAAGGCATTCAAAGAAGCGCTGCCGCTGACCGGCATCGTGTTGACCAAGATGGACGGCGATTCGCGCGGCGGCGCGGCGCTTTCGGTGCGGCAGGTCACCGGCGCGCCGATCAAGTTCGCCGGCACGAGCGAGAAGCTCGACGGCCTGGAGGTGTTCGACGCGCAACGCCACGCCGGCCGCGTGCTCGGCATGGGGGATATCGTCGGCCTGGTCGAAGAGGTGCAAAAAGGCGTCGACATGGCGGCGGCGCAAAAGCTCGTCGACAAGGTTAAATCGGGCGACAGCTTCGACTTGAACGACTTCGCCTCGCAGCTTTCGCAGATGAAGAAAATGGGCGGCCTCGGCGGCCTGATGGACAAGCTGCCGAGCCAGATGATGGGCGGCAAGACGCCGGGCGCGGCCGACATGGACCGTGCCGAGCGCGACATGCGCCGCATGGAAGGCATCATCTGCTCGATGACGCCGCACGAGCGCCGCAAGCCCGATCTGCTCAAAGCCACGCGCAAGCGCCGCATCGCGGCCGGCGCCGGCGTGCAGGTTCAAGAAGTGAACCGCCTCATCAACCAGTTCGAGCAGATGCGCGACATGATGAAGAAGATGAAGGGCGGCGGCATGATGAAGATGATGAAGCGCATGGGTGGCATGAAAGGCATGGGCGGGCCTGGCGGCATGCGTTAGGCGGCAACGGCCTGAACTCTGGAACGAAGAATGTCAATATTGCAAATCGCGCTCGTCGGGCTGGTGATCGCGCTGCTGCTCGCCTGGGTGTGGCTCCGGCAGCGCGGTGGCGGCGGCGGCGCCAGCCGCAACGCCGAGAACACCCCCGACCGCATCGACACCATCATCGGTTGGCCGCCTCAAGCCACCCGCGTGCTCAGCACCCAGGAGCGCATCGCGTTCGGCACGCTGATGCGCGCGCTGCCCGAGTACATGGTGCTGGCGCAAGTGCCGCTCGCGCGCTTCATCAGCGTGCCCAAGCGCAACTCTTATGCCGACTGGTTGCGCCGGGTGGGTTACCAGTGCGTCGACTTCGTGATCTGCGACATGGCCGCGCAGGTGATCGCGGTGGTCGAGCTGCAGCCTCCGCAACTCGGTGAGCGCGCCCGCAAGCGGCTCACACGCATCACGCGCACGCTGAAGGCGGCGCAGTTGCCGCTGCACGTCTGGCGCGAAAACTCGCTGCCCTCGGTCGATGCCGCGCGCGAAGTCTTGCTGCGACGACTCGCGCCCGAAGTGGTGCAGACCCCAGCGAGGGATGCGGCCGCAACGGTCGCGACCACGGCGGCGGCGGCCGCCACGCCTGCCGTCGACCCGCGGCGCAGCCCGTTCGAAGACACCGACCGCGACTCGACGCAAGACGAGATGATCGAGCTGCTCGAGCCGCCGCCCTCGACCTGGTTCGACGACCTCGACTCCGACCCGGTGCCGCTCAGCAAACGCTGACCCGCTACGCCAGCAGCGCCTGCGCGAACTCGCGCGCATCGAAGGTCTGCAGGTCTTCGAGTTTCTCGCCGACGCCGATGAAGTAGACCGGCAGTGGCGGCGCACCACCCGCCTGCGAACGCTCGCGCGCCCACAGCGCGATCGCCGCGAGCACACCGCCTTTCGCGGTGCCGTCGAGCTTGGTGATGATCAGGCCGGTCAACGTCAGCGCGGCGTCGAAGGTCTGCACCTGGGTCAATGCGTTCTGGCCGGTGTTGCCGTCGACGACCAGCAGCACCTCGTGCGGCGCGCCCTCCTGCGCCTTCGCGATCACGCGGCGGATCTTCTTCAGCTCGTCCATCAGGTGGACTTGAGTGATGAGCCGCCCTGCCGTGTCGGCGATCACCACGTCGCAACCGCGCGCCTTGCCGGCGACGACCGCGTCGAACGTCACCGCGGCCGGGTCGCCGCCGTCCTGCCCGACGATCTCGACCCGGTTGCGCCCAGCCCAGACCGCCAGTTGCTCGCGCGCCGCAGCGCGAAAGGTGTCGGCCGCGGCGAGCAGCACCTTCTGGTTCGACTCGGCCAGGTGGCGCGTCAGCTTGCCGATGCTGGTGGTCTTGCCGGCACCGTTGACGCCGACGACCATCATCACGGTCGGCGTGTGCTTGCCCACTTCGAGCCCGCGTTCGAGCGGCCTGAGCAGGTCGGCAATCGCATTCGCGAGCAACGCTTTCACGGCCTGCGGGGTCTTCGCGCGCTCCTCGGCAACGCGCCACTTCAGGTCGGCAAGCAGGTACGCGGTCGCTTTCACGCCGGCGTCGGCCATCAGCAGCGCCGATTCGAGCTCTTCGTAGAGTGCGTCGTCGATCTGCGTGCCGGTGAACACCTCGGCGATGCTGAAGCCGGTCTTGCGCAAGCCGCCGCGCAGCTTTTCGATCCAGCCGCGGCGTTCGGCGTCGGGTGCGGGTACGGATGCGGGTATCACCTGGACAGGCGACACGATCGGCGCGGGCTCGGCCACCGACGCAGCAACAACCTCGATTTCGCGCGACGGCAGCGGCTGCGCGACCTGTGCAACCGGCTCGGTGGGCGCGCCGCGCAGCCGGTCCAGCCAGCTGCGCTTCTCGGGCTCGGACAAATTTGGCGCCGCCGCTTCGGGTGCGATCGGCTCGGCGGGCGCGACGGGCGCAACGGGCAACGACTGATCGGGCTCGGCAGGCGCCGTCTTTTTCTTGAAGAAGCTGAACATGCAGGCGAAGGGCTTTGAATCCGGTGAGTGGCGCGACTGCCGCGAGTCATGGCGCGTGCGCCGGGAGGCACCGAAGCGACGCTATAATTTTAGGCTAAGGCGCTTTAGCTCAGTCGGTTAGAGCGACGGAATCATAATCCGCAGGTCCGGGGTTCGAATCCCTGAAGCGCCACCA
>JANMWQ010000407.1:0-4520 GCA_031394085.1 Rhizobacter sp.
CACGCGCACGAAGGTCATCGTGCCGTGGTCGTCGGTCACGACCTTGAACGCGAGTGCGGCGAGCGGGCCGTTGGCATCGGCTTCGGGTTGCGTGTCGTCGCCCGTCTCTTGCCAAGTGACTTCTCCGGGCGCGGGCAGGTAGGCCACCACCGCATCGAGCAGGGGCTCGACGCCGCGGTTCTTGAATGCCGATCCGGCGAGTACCGGCACGAATGCGGCGGCCAGGGTGCCTTGGCGAATGCCGGCGCGCAGTTGCTCAGTCGAGGGCATTTCACCGTTCAGCCAGGCTTGCAGCAGCGCATCGTCTTGTTCGACGACGGCCTCGACCAGACGCGCGCGATACGCCGCGGCCTGTTCGCGCAGGGCGTCGGGAATCGCCGTGATTTGCGCCGGCTCGCCCGCCGCGCCACTCCAGCCCAGCGCACGCATCTCGACCAGATCGACGACGCCGCGGAACGTGTCCTCGGCGCCGATCGGCAGTTGCAGCACGAGCGGCCGCACGCCCAGGCGCTCCTGAAGCATCTGCACGACGCGCAGGTAATCTGCGCCGACGCGGTCGAGCTTGTTGATGAACGCCAGGCGCGGCACGTGGTACTTGTCGGCGAGACGCCAGTTGGTTTCGGTCTGCGGCTCGACGCCGGCCACGCCGTCGAACACCACGACCGCGCCATCGAGCACGCGCAGCGACCGGTTCACCTCGATGTTGAAGTCGATGTGGCCGGGCGTGTCGATCACGTTGATCTGCGTGCCGTGCCAGAACACGGTGGTGGCGGCACTGTTGATCGTGATGCCGCGGGCGCGCTCCTGCGGGTCGAAGTCCATCGTCGTGTTGCCGTCGTGAACCTCGCCGACGCGGTGGTTCGCGCCGGTGTAGAACAGGATGCGTTCGGTGGTCGTGGTCTTGCCGGCATCGACGTGGGCGATGATGCCGATGTTGCGCAGCGCCGCGCGCGCGTTCTTGGTGTGGGTGTTCATGCGAATCTCTCGGATGCCTGGAAGCCGAAGCCCCAAGCGAGATTCGCCGCAGGCTCAGCCGTTGACTTGCGAAACTGTGTTTGCCAGGACGGCGCCAAAGGGCGAGCGCAAGCTCCCCGCACTTCGGCGGTTCCGAATCGTGGCGATCAGCTTGTCGAAGGTGCGGGTGAAGCGCATGGTGACCAGATGAAGTACTCGGGCTCGATTTCAAGGGCCCGGCGAAGATGGGGAGCCCAGCGTATCGGTGCAATCGGCGCGAAGCGATCAGCTTTGCCGCGCAGCGAACCCGGGTTTATTCCGATCGCTGCCGGACCGAGGCGCTGGTGCAATCCACCCGCGCAGCGCGTCATGCGCGGGCTGCGTGTTCCGACCCCGACACGTTTCCGACTGGAGTACGAATGAGCAAGCATGCAACTCGACGGTTGTTCGCCCTGGCAGTGGCAGCGGCGACGCTGCCCTCGACGACCTGGGCCGCGGGCTACACCGAGACCCGATATCCGATCGTGCTGGTTCACGGCCTGCTGGGCTTCGACAACATCGGGCCGGTGGAATATTTCTACGGCGTACCGGCCGCGCTGCGCTCGGGCGGCGCCACGGTCTACACCCCGGCCGTATCGGCCGCCAACAGCACCGAGGTGCGCGGCGAGCAACTGTTGCTGGAGGTCAAGAAGATCGTCGCGGTCACGGGCAAGGCCAAGGTCAACCTGATCGGCCACAGCCACGGCGGCCCGACGACCCGCTACGTCGCCTCGGTGCGCCCGGATCTGGTGGCCTCGGTCACCAACGTCGCAGGCGTCAACAAGGGCTCGCCGGTGGCTGACATCCTCCTCGGCATCGCGCCACCGAACTCGATCTCCAGAGCGGTCATCGGCTCCGTCGCATCGGGCCTGGGCAGTCTCATTTCGCTGCTCTCCGGCAGCCCGACGTTGCCGCAAAATGCGCTGGCTGCGGCCAACTCCTTGTCCACCGCGGGCTCGGCGGCCTTCAATGCGAAGCACCCCGAGGGCGTGCCCGTGACGGCCTGCGGCGAAGGCGCGTACCAGGTGCACGGGGTCTCCTACTTTTCGTGGAGCGGTGCGCAGCCGTACACCAACGTGCTGGACATCGCCGACCCCTTCCTCGCGCTCACCGGCCTCGCCTTCGCCGGTACGAAGAACGACGGGTTGGTCTCGTCCTGCTCCAGTCACCTCGGTCACGTGATTCGTGACGACTACGCGATGAACCATCTCGACGAGGTCAACCAGACGATCGGTCTGGTCAACCTGTTCGAGACGAACCCCTTGACGGTGTTCCGTCAGCAGGCGAACCGCTTGCGGGGCATGGGCTTGTAGCCCGTCGACGAACGAATCCGCCATGACGCTCAAACCCTTCGTCCGATGGGCGTCGGGCCTGGCGCTGGTCGGTCTGGCCCTGTTCGGAGCGATCCGGCTGACCGCCTCCGCCAAGCCAGAGCGCATCACCGCCACTTCACCGACGCCGCCTTCCGAGCCGCCGCCGTTCGTTCGGTCGATGCAAGGCACGCAGCCCGACGGCAAGCTCGAAGTCATCGGGGCCGACGACGCGCTGCAACTCGATGCCGAACTGGTGCACCTGTTCGACTATTACCTCAGCGCGATCGGTGAGAAGCCGCTCGGCGTCATCGTGACCGAGCTCGAGCGCGAGCTCGACCGAAAGCTCAAGCCTCGCGCCGCCCGAGAAGCCAAGCGCCTGCTGGCGGCCTACATCGACTTCAAGCGCGAGTTGGTGGGGCTGGAAGCGAACCTGAAGCCGGGCAAGAGCCAGGGCGAATCAGCTCGCGGCCGGCTGCATGCCATGCAGCAGGCGCGCGCGCGGCGTTTTTCCGCCACCGAGGTCGGCGCGTTGTTCGGCGAGGCCGACCTGCGTGATCAGGACGCGCTGGCGCGCATCGAGGTCGGCGAGAACACCGCCCTGTCGGCCGAGCAGAAACGCGCGCAGATCGACCAACTCGACCGGCAGTTGCCCGCGAGCCTGCGCGAAGAGCGCGACGCGCCCTTGCGCGTCGCCAGGGTCGAGGAGCAAGTGGCGCTGCTGCGTGCGAAGGGCGGTACCGACCAGGATGTTTACCAGTTTCGCGCGCAGGCCTTTTCACCCGAGGCCGCAAGCCGGCTGGCCGAGGTGGACCGCGACGAGATCGAATGGCAGGCCCGCATCGCCGCCTACCTCGCCGCACGCCGGCAAATCCTTCAGGCGAGCCTGAACGCATCGCAGCAATCGACGGCGATCGACGAACTGCGCAGCCGGCAATTCGGCATCGACGAGCAACGCCGCCTGCCCGCCTACGAGTAGCAGCGCGCAGCGATGCAAAACGGTCCCCGCGGGGACCGTTTTTCATAACACGCTGTCAGCTCAGGCGCCGACGCGCGATGCCTTCTTGCGATCGTGCTCTTTCAGGTGGCGCTTGCGGATGCGGATCGTCTTCGGCGTGATCTCGACCAGCTCGTCGTCGGCGATGAACTCGACCGCGTATTCGAGCGTCAGGATGATCGGCGGCGTGATCTTGATCGCGTCTTCTTTGCCGCTGACGCGGAAGTTGGTCAGCTGCTTGCCGCGCACCGCGTTGACCACGAGATCGTTGTCGCGCGAGTGGATGCCGATGATCATGCCCTCGTACAACGCGTCGCCGGCCTTCACGAACATGCGGCCGCGGTCGTCGAGCTTGCCGAGCGAATAGGTCACGGCCTCGCCGTCGTCTTGGCTGATCAGCACGCCTTGCTTGCGGCCTTCGATCTCGCCCTTGTACGGCTCGTAGCTGTCGAAAATGTTGCTGATCAGGCCGGTGCCGCGGGTCAGGTTCAAGAACTCGTTCTGGAACCCGATCAGCCCACGCGCCGGAATCTTGTATTCGAGCCGCACGCGGCCCATGCCGTCCGGCTCCATGTTGACAAGCTCGGCACGGCGTTCGCCGAGCGCTTGCATCACCGCACCCTGGTGCTGGTCTTCAACGTCGGCGGTCACGGCTTCGATCGGCTCCAGGCGCACGTCGCCCTCCATGCGGAACACGACGCGCGGCTTGCTCACGGCGAGCTCATAGCCCTCGCGGCGCATCGTTTCCAGCAAGATGGTCAGGTGCAGTTCGCCGCGGCCCATCACTTCGAAGATGCCGTCTTCGTCGGTCTCGGTCACACGCAGCGCGACGTTGCTCTGCAGCTCGCGCTGCAGCCGATCCCAAAGCTGCCGGCTGGTCACGAACTTGCCTTCACGGCCGGCCAGCGGCGAGTTGTTGACGCAGAAATTCATCGTCAACGTGGGCTCGTCGACCTTGAGCATCGGCAGCGGCACGGGGTTCTCGACATCGGTCAGCGTGACGCCGATGCCGATGTTCTCGATGCCGTTGATCAGCACGATGTCACCGGGGCCGGCCTCGGTGGCCTGCTGGCGCTCCTGGCCCTCGAACTTCAACACCTGGTTGACCCGCGCGTTGAACGGCGTGCTCTCGGGGCCGCTGAACACGGCCACGTTTTGCATCGGCTTCAAGGTGCCCTGGTTGATGCGGCCGATGCCGATGCGGCCCACATACGTCGAGT
>JANMWQ010000445.1:0-8748 GCA_031394085.1 Rhizobacter sp.
CCCGACTTCGCCGCGATGGCCGAAGGCCCGACCGAGATCGGTGCGGTTGCAAAGACCCCGCCGGGTCACGATGCGCAGTTCGAGGTGCGCGCGTTCATCGCCAGCGGCGGTCCGACCGAAGACCCGGTCACCGGCAGCCTCAATGCCGCGATCGCTCAATGGCTGATCGGCGCGGGCATCGCGCCCGAGCGCTACGTCGTCGCGCAAGGCACTTGCCTGCAGCGCCACGGGCGGCTGTTCATCGAATGCATCGACGGGCAGGTGTGGGTCGGTGGGCACTGCGCCGACTGCATCCGCGGCGAATTTTTTCTGCCATGACGCTGGAGAAATCGATGACCCACTTCCCTGCCCAACTGCGCGGCTTGCCCCAATTCGACGGCCCGTTCGACGCACACCGGCTCGCCGCGGAGGGTTGCGACGTGCTGTTCGCGTCGTACCCCGGCGACACTTCGATCGCAGTCCATGCGCACCCGACCGACAACGTCGGCGTGATCACGCAGGGCGAGTTGATCCTGACGGTCGGCGGCGTCGAGCAGCGCTGCGGCGTGGGTACCTGGTACCACGTGCCGGCGGGCGTGATGCACGCCGCACGCTTCGAGTTGCCGACCTCCGAAATCGAGTTCTGGTTCGAGATCCCTGCGGCGGCGTAGACAGCTTCAGCTGCGCCAGCGCCAGGCGCGCGCGAGTGCCGCGCGGCTTTCGGCTTCTTCGGGAAACTGCTCGCGCGACCAGGCCAGGTAGCGGCGCACGACGACCCAACCCGACGACAGCAGGAACGCCAGCGCGCCCGCGGCCAGAACGATCAACGTCACCGAGGGCTTGGACTTGCGGTCCGGCACCTGCGCAACGTCGACCTGCTGCAATGCCGGGCCGTCTTTCGCTTCGTCGAGCTTGGCCGCCTCGAACTGGCGGATCATGGTTTCGAGCAGCGTCTCCTGGAGCTTCAACTCGCGGCGGGCACGCACGTACTCGATCCCGGCCGCGGGCAGCTTGCCCACGGGCAAATCGACCGCGCTGCCGTCGACACCGCCCTGGCGCGACTCCATCCGCGCAAGCTCGACGCGCATCGCGCGCAGCTCGGAGTTGAGGCGGATCACGTCGGGGTTCTGGCCGGTCGCCGAGGTGAGCAGCACCTTCAATTGCACCTCGCGCTCGGCGATCATCGCGCGCAGTTGCGCGGCGCCCGCAATCAGCGCCTCGGCCTGCTTGTCGAGCACGATCACGCCGGATTTTTCTTGCACGGTGCGCAGGTTCTGCTCGGCCTTGACCAGGTTCTCTTTGGTCTCGGTCAGCTGACCCAAAAAGAACACGCGGCGCAACTGGGCCTCCGACACGGCGAGCCGCCCGAGCACCTTGGTGATCTCGCCGGCATGAGCGTTGGCGAGGTCGGCAGCGAACCCGGGTTGCGGGTCGTCGACCTCGACGCTGATCAGCCCGCTCTTCTTGTCGGATGCGACCCGGATGTAGCTCGGCATCACCTTGCGCAGCGTCTCGTAAGTGGCCACGTTGTAGCGGGTCTTGAGGTCGAAGCGGTCGGCGAGCGCGCGTTGCACGCTGTCGCTTTTGAGCAGCGCCACATAGAGTTCGTCGGGCGATTTGGCGCCGGCGCCGCCGACGAGGCCGCCGAGCGAACCGAGCGCGGCCAGTGCGGCGACCGAACTGCTTTGCTGCTGCGAGCCGGGCGCGAGCAAGGTCGCGCGCGCGGTGAAGGTCTTCGGCAGCAACAGGCCGATGCCCGCGGCCACCACCGCGGTCGCGACGGTTGCGACCGCGATCAGCTTCTTGCCGCCGCCGATCCAGGTGAGCGCTTCGGTCAAGCCGATGCTGGGGCCGTCGTCCTCGAAGTCGTCGACGGCCGGGGTTTGCTGCGGGTCTGCGCGCTTCATGAAATGCCCTGGATCAAAGCGTGTGGATTGCGGCGATGCCGATGCCGAACCCGGTGAAGATTTGCGCGAAGTCTTTCAGGTTGCGCACGAAGGCGCGGCCCCAGGTCTCGAAGTCGAGCTGGTTCGGCACGATCAGCGCGTCGCCCGGCTGCATCACCTGGGACTCCAGGTTGTTGCGGCCGAAGAGACCGCGGTTGTCGCCGGCATGGTTGACGGTGCCGTCGGCGCGCAGGATGAACATGTTCGCCGGCTCGGCGGCTTCGTCGGCACCGGCCAGCCGCAGGTACTCGCCAGCGGTGCGGCCCGGTTTCCAGAGGAACGCGTTGCTGTTGACGACCGCGCCGGCCACGGTCACGAACCCGGGTCGCGGCGGTACGGTAATGCGGTCGCCGCCTTCGAGCGGTACATCGGGCAGCGCGCTCAGCGTCGTCGTCTCGGGTTGCAATTCGAGTGCGATGCGGCCATTCGGCTGCACGTTGCGCAGCCGGTTGAGCTGCGCTTGTGTGGCGGCGTTGCTGACCGCGACCGACGTGGCGGCGCCGGTCGGGTCGTCACGCCGGTTCGCGGCGTCGCGCGCGGCCTGCACCGATGCGAGCGCTTCGAGTCGCGTGATCGCCGCTGCCAGGTTCTCGCGCTGTCGCTGGCGCGTTTCTTCACGGCTGAATTCCAGGCCGTATAGGTAGGCTTGCGGCGTGAAGCCGCCGGCACGCGCGATCACGCTTTGCAGCGTGTCGCCTGGTTGCAGCTGGTACACGCCCGGCGCACCGACCTCGCCTTCGAGCGCGACCAGGCGCGTCTGGCGCGACACCGGCACGCGGATGTCCTTCTGGCTGTAGATGGTGACGACGTCGCCGGCCAACAGCTCGACGTTGTTCAGCGCATCGCCCTGCAGCACCGCCTTGCCGAGGTTGAACGGGATCACCTGCGTGGTCAGGTCGCGCGTGTTCAGGCGCTCGATCACCGCGTAATCCCAGTTCAGCTCGTCGAACAGCGCAGTGGGCGCCCTGCGCGACGCGTTCACGATGGCGCGGTCTTCATTGCGGCGCAAGCGCTCGGCGCGCGTGCGCGTCGCAGCCCCTGACGACACGGCGGTGTTGTCGATGCCGTTCATGCCGTTCATCGCGTTCATGCCATTCGCGCCGTTGCCACCATTGACGCCGTTGAAACCCCGGTTGCCATTGGCGCCATTCATGCCGCCGCCCGGCGGCATGTTGTTGTTGAAGTTGTTGTAGGCGCTCATCGCCGCCTGCGCGTCGAGCCGCATGTCTTCGTCGTCTTCGAGCACCTGCACCAGCAGGTTCTTGCGGCGGTAGAAATCGGGCGTGATCAACGCGTCGCGGTCGGGAATCAGGTCGCGGATGCGCATGCCCGGCTTGAACGGGTATCGCAGCGGCTGCGCGACGTGGCCGCGCAGCGTCACGGCGTTGGCGAACTCCGGCGAGATCGGCAAGAGGGTCAGCACGTCGCCATCGCGCAGCGCGGTTTGCATGCCGGCGGCGTCGAGCTTGAACTCCTCGACGAAGCGGGCGGCCTTGGCTTGCGTGGTGTCGACGCGCTCGAGCTGCGCCATGTTCGGGTTCGCGAGCGTGGGCGTGCCGCCGGCATAACGCAGCACCTGGCGCGTCGGCTCCTGCGGGGTTTTTAGCTCGTAGATCGCCGGCGTGTCGAGCGCGCCGTTGAGCGCCACGCGCGCGCCGGCCGGCTGGAACACGACGACGTCGCCGGCCGCGAGTTGCACGTCTTTGGACTTGTCGCCTGCGACCAGGAATTCATAGATGTCGAGCTCGGAGATGACTTTGCCGTCGCGCCGCAGCAGCACCTTGCGCATCGAGCCGTTCGGCGCCGGGCCGCCGGCCATCACCACGGCCGACAACAAGGTCGACTGGCTCGCCAGCGTGAACACCCCCGGGCGTTGCGCCGGGCCGACGACGAACACCTTGACGCCGCGCAGTTGGCCGAGCGAGACGTTCAGGTCGAAGTTGGTGTAGAGGCGGCCGATCTGCGAACGCAGGTGTTTTTCGAGCTCGGAGGCCTTCACGCCGGTGACGTTGAAACTGCCGATCTTGGGCAGGTTCAGCAAGCCGTTGCGGTCGACCGTGCTGCGGTAGTCGATGTCGATCGCGCCCCAGGCGCGCAGCACGATCTCGTCGCCCGGGCCGACGGTGTAGTCGGCCGAGACCGGCACGTTGTCGACCGGCGAGAAGCGCTCGGCGGCGTCGGCAAAAAAGGTGCTGCCGAACAGCGGCAGCATGCGGCCGGTGGCGGTCTCGACGAATTTCTGAAACTCGCCCGGTTTCGGCGGCGGCCGGTCGGCCCGGCGGGCGGGTGGATCGGCCGGGTTGTTGTCGTTCGCGGCGCCCTGGCGCGGGTTGGAGCCGTCGCCGGTCGGCGTTGCATTCGGCCGCGAGCCTTGCGCGCTCGGCGGGTTCGCCTGCGGGCCGGTGGGTCCGATCGGCCCGTTGATGCCGCGCTGCAGGCCAGCGGGATAGCCGGGCGTGTTGAAGGAGTTGGGATTCACGGGCTCTTCGGCGGCGCCAGCGAACAGCGGTGCGAACGCCGCGCACATCGCGAGCAGGGCACGGTGGGCGGGGCGAAAGCGAGAGTCTGTCATGGGGTGTCGGCTACGGATTCGATATCGGGCGCGGCCGCCGGGCGGCTCACGCGACACGCTGCGGCGGGGTGATGAACCCCCGGCTCGCGGCGTCACGGCGTTTGACCGCAACGGGCGTCAACCCACGAGTTTAGCGTGCCGGGCGCGCCGTTCCGAATACCCGCCCGATGCAAAAAAGGCGCCCGCCACGAGGTGGCGAGCGCCTTTCGGCGCGTTCCGAAACCGGCCCTCTACTCTTTGCGATAGTTGTCGTGACAGGCCTTGCAGGTCTTGCCGGTCTCGCCGACGGCGGCCTTGATCGCGTCGAGGTTGCCACCCTTGGCCGCGACGTTGAGTTTGACCATTTCATCCTGCATCTTGGTCGCGCCAGCGTTGAACTTGTCCATCTCGGTCCAGATCTTCGGCTCGGCCTTGGTGTCGCCCTTGTCGCTGCCGGGCACGAAGCCGGCATACGGCAGCTTCGACATCGCCGTGGCCACCTCGGCGTTGTCGGCAGCCACCTTGGCATCGAACGGGACCTTGCCGTTGGCCATCGCGGCGACGCGGCCGAAGTGCGCGCCCATCAACGTGAATGCGGCCTTGCGGTACTTGATCGCGTCTTCGGGCTTGGCGAACTGCGCCGCGGCGGGCAGGGTGATGGCAGCGCCGAGCAGCGCGCTCATCGTCATCAGCAGTGTCGAGACGAAGCGTTTCATGCAGTTTCTCCTGGCCTGAACGGGGTTGGGAATCGACTCGCGGCGCACGCCGCCTCAGAACGAGAAGCCGGGCGGGCACGGTCGAGTGTACGCAGCCGCATGCCGTCAAAATTCCGACCCGCGGGAAAGTCCGAGTGCGCCGCCTCGGCCCGGACATTGGGGTTATCTTCCGGATCAACGCAATGACGCCGCTCACGGCGGCCATGACTCCATGAACGAACAGCAGGCGATGGTGCGCGTCTGGGACTTGCCGACGCGAACCTTCCATTGGGCGCTCGCCGCCTGTGTGATCGCCTCGATCGTGAGCGCCCGGATCGGCGGCAACGCGATGGTCTGGCACATGCGGCTCGGCTACGCGGTGTTTACGCTGCTGGCGTTTCGCCTCGCTTGGGGGTTGGTCGGCGGGCACTGGTCGCGCTTCGCCAGTTTCATCTACGCGCCGTCCACGGTCGTGCGCTACCTGCGCGGCGAGAGCCGGCCGGATGAGCACCACGATGTCGGTCACAGCCCGCTCGGCGCGTTGTCGGTGTTCGGCGTGCTGGCGTTGCTGACGTTTCAGGTCGCAACCGGGCTGTTCGCCGACGACGAAATCGCCACCACCGGCCCGCTGACGAGCTTGGTCTCGGGCGCGACCAGCCTGGCGCTGACGAAGTGGCACACCGGCTACGGCCAATGGTCGATCATCGCGCTGGTCGCGCTGCACATCGCGGCGATCCTGTACTACTTGCTCGCGAAGAAGCGCAATCTGGTGCGGCCGATGTTCACGGGCGACAAGCAACTCGTCGCGCTGGTGCCGCACGCGGTCGACAGCGCGCGCTCGCGCACGCTGGCCGCATTGCTGCTCGCGGCCTGCGCCGGGCTGGTCGGCTGGGTCGTGGGCCTGGGCGGGTGAGCACGGTGACTGCCAGTGCGCCCGCCATCACGCTGCAGCCGATCGAGGCGGCGGCGTCGGTCGAGCCGGCGCGCGTGATCTTGCGCGAGTACGCGGCAAGTTTGAAGATCGACCTGGGTTTTCAGAACTTCGAGTCTGAACTGGCGACGCTGCCGGGCGAGTACGCCGGGCCGTCGGGTCGCCTGCTGCTCGCCTTCGTCGACGGTGCGCTCGCCGCCTGCGGCGGGTTCCGGGCGCTGCCGGACGCCGACTGCGCGAACGCCTGCGAGATGAAGCGCCTGTTCGTGCGCCCGGCGTTTCGCCGCTTCGGCCTCGGCCGCATGCTCGCCGAGGCGCTGCTCATCGAGGCGCGCCGCGCCGGCTACTCGGCGATGCTGCTCGACACGCTCGACGAGATGGAGTCGGCGCGCGAGCTGTACGCGTCGCTCGGCTTCGTCGAGGTCGCGCCGTACTACTTCAACCCGATTCCGGGCGCGCACTACCTGAAGGCCGAGCTCGACTGAAAGTCTGAGAGTTTTTCGCGAAATACCTTCACGGCCCGTTCGGGCTGAGCTTGTCGAAGCCGCGCCGCCGGGCGTGCAGGCACTTCGACAAGCTCAGTGCGAACGGATGAAGGGTTGGCAATCGAAAAACTCTCAGCCTATGAGACGACGACCCGACGCTCGGCGGATCAGGTGCTATCGCGCAGCACCAACTCCCACGGCAGCGATTGCGCGGTGAGTGGCGTGCCGTCCTCCAGCGCCGCGAGCAGCAGGGCGGCCGCGCGGCGACCGATCTCGTAGCGCGGCGGGCGGATCGTCGTCAGCGCCGGGCGGAGTTGCCGGCCGATCTCGAAGTCGCCGAAGCCCATGATCGCGAGTTGCTTGGGCACGTCGAGGCCGCGCTGCTGCGCTTCGAGCAAGGCGCCGCAGGCGAAGTTGTCGTTCGCGAGCGCGACCGCGGTGACCCGCGTGGCGGCGCGGGCGCCCAGCAGCCCGGCGAGCGCGCGGCGGCCGGCGTCGAACGCGTCACCGGGCTGCGCGGTCAATTGCAGCACCGCAGCGCCGGCCGCCTCTGCCGTGGCGACGAAGCCCTTGCCGCGCTCGTGCGCACGGAAGACTTCGCCGACGCCGCTGTCGACATACGCCAGCCGCCGGTGCCCTTGCGCGAGCAGGTGCGCGGCCATCGCGGCGCCGACCTCGGCGTGGTTGAAGCCGACCTGCGCGAAGCCGTTGCTGAGGGCCGCCGGCTGTTGATCCCAAATCTCGACGACCGGCGTTTGCGCCGCCTGTGCGCCGCGCAGCAACGCGAGCGCGGCCTCGCTGTGGTGCCGGCCGGTAACCACCAGCGCGCTCGGAAACCAGCCGAGCACCGCGCGAATCTGCCCCTGCTCGCGTTCGCGCGAGTAGCCGGTGGAGGTGAGCAGCAGCTCGTAGCCGGCGTCCTGCAGACCGTCCGCCAAGCCCTGCACCGTCTCCGCGAAGATCGAGTTCGCGATACTCGGGATGATCGCCGCGACCATCTTCGAGTGCCCGCTCGCCAACTGCCCGGCTTGCTTGTTCGGCACGTAGCCGGTGGCGAGCAGCGCGGCCTGGATGCGCCGTGCGGTCTCGGCTGCGACGACGGCCGGTGCGCGCAGGAAGCGCGAGACGGTGATCGCGGTCACGCCGGCCTGCTCGGCCACGTCTTGCAGCGTCGCGCGGCCGTGCCCGCGGCGCTGGCGGGCCGGTGTGGCCAAAGTGACGGGCCTAGGGTTTTTCTTGATGGTCGACATCGTGATCCGGTCGTAATGTTAGCGGTAACACGACGCCCTGCCGTTAGCGCTAACAACTCTATTCTTCCACGACCGCCGATGACCAAGTCACTGTCCGAATTGCGCAGCCGCCGCTGGTTCGCCGACACCGGCATGCGCGGCTTCGCGCACCGCCAGCGCCTGCAGCAGATGGGCGTGCGCCGTGAAGACGTGCTCGAGCGCCCGATCGTCGCGATCGTCAACACCTGGAGCGACCTCTCACCCTGCCACGCCCACTTGCGCGAGCGCGCCGAGAGCGTCAAGCGCGGCGTGCTGATGGCCGGCGGTTGGCCCGTCGAGCTGCCGGCGATGAGCCTGGGCGAGGTGCTGGTCAAGCCGACGACGATGCTCTACCGCAACTTTCTGGCGATGGAAACCGAAGAGCTGCTGCGCTCGCTGCCGATCGACGGCGCCGTGCTGCTCGCCGGCTGCGACAAGACCACGCCGGGCACGCTGATGGGTGCGATCAGCATGGGCGTGCCGACTATTTTTTGCCCGGCCGGCCCGATGCTCAACGACCGGTACCTGAAAGACGGCAAGGCGCAGACCGTCGGCGCCGGCACCCACACCCGCGTGTTCTGGGACGAAAAGCAGGCCGGCCGCGTCGACGAGGCCGAGTGGATCGCGCTCGAATCGCGCATGACGCGCTCGCCCGGCACCTGCAACACGATGGGCACCGCAAGCACGATGACCAGCATGGCCGAGGCGCTCGGCTTGGCGCTCCCCGGTTCGACCAGCATCCCGGCGATGGACGCCGCGCACCCGCGCATGGCGACCGACACCGGCGCGCGCATCGTGCAGATGATCTGGGAAGATTTGACGCCGCAGCGCATCCTGACCCGCGGCGCGTTCATGAACGCGGTCGCGGTGCAGATGGCGCTCGGCGGCTCGAC
>JANMWQ010000451.1:0-2733 GCA_031394085.1 Rhizobacter sp.
CTGGCGCTCCGAGCGCAAGCTCAGCGCCTGGGCCTGGAAGTCGAGCGAGTCGGTGAGTCGGTTCAGCATGGTGTGCCTCGTCGCGAAGGTGCGTTGTGGTCGGATTGTGGAGAGCACCCACCAAAACATAAGCGCGAACAGCGACCAATTCACCGCCCAATTCGCGGCCATGCGCAAGGGCCGGTACTTCTACAGTTCGGTGATGAAATCGCTGCGTGCCCTCGCCTTTGCCTTCGTCTTCACGCTTCTGTGCGGCGGCTTGCATGGCGTGGCACTCGCGCAGCCACCGGCCCCGCGCGAGGCTGCTAGCGGACTCGACGGCGGCCTCGAACAACAAGTGCGCCAGCTCGCACTCGAGGGCGCGAACAGCGCCACGCGCGCCGCCGCGCCGGGCATGCCGCGCGTCGAAGTCACGGTCGGCCAGCTCGACGCGCGCGCGCGCCTCGCGCCGTGCCAGCAGGTGCAGCCCTATGTGCCCGATGGCATGCGCCTGTGGGGCAAGAGCCGCATCGGCCTGCGCTGCGTGCAGGGCGCGGTCAAATGGAATGTGTACCTGCCGATCACGGTCAAGGTGTTCGGCACCGCGCTGGTCGCGACCGCCGGGCTGTCGGCAGGCAGCGTGCTCGCAGCCGCTGATTTGTCGCCGGCCGAAGTCGATCTCGCCGAAGACAACTCGGCGCCCGTCGCCCGCAGTGAGCTCGCAGTCGGCCGCACGCTCGCGCGGGTGCTCAAGCCGGGGCAAGGCTTGCGCCAGTCGCACCTGAAATCGCGCCAGTGGTTCGCCGCCGGCGAGACCGTGACGGTGCTGGCGCAGGGCGAGGGTTTCAGCGTTGCCGGCGAAGCCCAGGCGCTCAATCCCGGCATCGAGGGCCAACCGGTGCGGCTGCGCACCGAAAGCGGTCGAATTTTGACCGGCCAGCCGGTCGGCGAGCGCCGCGTGGAACTCGGTCTGTGAGCGATCTCGGGCGGGCACAACCAAAATTCTCTAAAGTCGCTCGGACGGGGGCCGATACAAGGTGCACATTGAACGGTCAGGGCACGTCCCCCGGCCTCTGGAGAGCACAATGAAAATCGGCAATCCCGCAGACAAACCCGCACCGGCGGCAGCCGGCAACGGCACGCCCGCCGCGGTGAGCGGCACGGCGCCGGCCGCCAGCGCGATCCCGACGCGGGCCGACGCGAGCGCCAAGATCGAACTCTCGAGCACCGCCTCGACGCTGCTGACCAGCGGCGCCACGGCCGAGTTCGACGCCGAGAAAGTGGCGCGCATCGCTAAAGCCATCGACGACGGCAGCTTCAAGATCAACCCCGAGGCCATCGCCGACAAGTTGATCTCGAACGCGGCGGAGTTGCTCGGCAAGGTCCAACCCTGAACGATTCCCTCTCACCACGGGCCCGAACTCCCATGTCCACGCTGGTCCCCGAATCCGATCTCGAAATCGCCCTCGCCGCTGTCGAACAGCGGCTCAGCGCGTTGGGCATGGCGCTGTGTGTGCGCGACACGCTGGGCATCGACCTGCACGCGACCGAACTGCATCGCGCGCTGGCGGTGGCCGTCGATCAATTCGCGCTGGCCGCGCGCAGCGGCTCGGTGCCACCGGCGCTGCGCCATCGCCTCGCCAACACCAGCGGCCAGGTGGCAGCGCAGCGCGAATCGCTGGCGCGTGCCACCGCCGCGCTCGATCGTGCGATCGACGTGCTGATGCCGCGCGACGGCGCAGCGTTGTATTCCACCTACGGCAGCGCCGATCGCACGCCGCGCGGTGGCTCGGTGTTGGCCTGAGCCGTTTTTTTCAGCCGGGCGCCACCGGCGCGAGCCACAAATCCTTCGCCAACCGCACGCAGGCCTCGCGGCCCTGGTAGTAGCCGGGCAGTGTCTGGATCTCGCGGTAGCCGAGCTTCGCGTAGAACCCACGCGCCGCGCCGTTCGTGAGGCGCGCCTCCAGATACACCTGTCCGATCCCGGCGACCCGCGCCGATCGCTCGAGCCAGTGCAGCAGCGCCGAACCGGTGCCGCGCCTGGCCGCATGCACAGGCACGGCGAGCAGCAGCAGGTGCGCTTCGTCGTCGTGGTACTTCATGATGCCGAAGCCGAGCAGGCGTGCGCTTTTGCCTTGGCCTTCGGTCGCGACGACGACATTCGAATCCCGGTCGCCGATGCTGCGCAGCACGCGCGGCGCTGTCCAGCGCCAGCCCAGGCCGTGCTCGATGCGGTCGCGTGACAGTGCTGCGATGCTCGGCGCGTCGGCCGCGCGAGCGAGGCGAAGCGTCGGGGCGGCAGGCATCGTGCGTCGGCCCGGCTACTTGACCGTGACCTCGAAACTGGCGGTGCGGGTCGGCGCGCCGACGCTGTAGGCCCGCCGCAATCCGAACGTGAGCGTGACCCGCCCCGGCGCCTGCGGTTTGAGGCGCCAGACCGTCGAGCCGTCGGACTCGGTCGGATTGGTGTCGCGGCCGGTGCGCTCGAAGCGCGAGCCGAGCGCGGTCAGCACACCGGGTTTGAGCTCGATAACCGACCAGTCCATGTTGTTCGCAACTTCGTAGGCTGATAGCGACAGCTCCACATGCAGTTCTTGGGCCGCTTCGAGCGCGATGCTGGCGCCGTTGTTCGCGTCCGAGGCGGTCACGTGCGCTTTGCCAGGCGCCTGGATCACGCTCTGCACGACCACCGGTTTGGGCTTGTCGCCGGTCGCGCAAGCGCCGAGCAATGCGAGCGGCACGCACAGCGCGAGG
>JANMWQ010000505.1:0-3055 GCA_031394085.1 Rhizobacter sp.
TCGGTGCGGGCGGGCTGGGCTCGCCGGTCGCGCTGTACCTGGCGACGGCCGGCGTCGGCACGATCACGATCGTCGACGACGACACGGTCGACCTGACGAACCTGCAGCGGCAGATCGTCCACGACGCCTCCCGCATCGGCCGCCCGAAAGCCGAGTCGGCAGCGCAAACCTTGCATGCGATCAACCCCGAGGTGCACGTGAACGCACTGTGCGAGCGTGCCGATGCCGCGCGCCTGGCGAAGCTCGTCGCCAAGGCGGACGTGGTGGTCGATTGCAGCGACAACTTCGCAACGCGCCACGCCATCAACACCGCCTGCGTCGCGCATGGCAAGCCGCTGGTGTCGGGCGCGGCGATCGGCTTCGACGGCCAGATTTCCGTCTACGACACGCGCGACGCGCCCAACCCCTGCTATGCCTGCCTGTTCCCGCCCGACGCGGTATTCGAGGAGGCGCGCTGCGCGACGATGGGCGTGTTCGCGCCGCTGGTCGGCATCATCGGCAGCATGCAGGCGGCCGAGGCGCTCAAGCTGATCGCAGGGGTCGGCACGTCGCTCGCCGGGCGGCTGCAGATGCTGGATGCGCGCACGATGGACTGGACCGAGATCGCGATGTCGCGCACCGGTGCGTGCCCCGTCTGCAGCAGCAGGCCTACTCGGCCGTGATCTTCGCCGCGACGATCACCTTGCCCCAGCGTTCGATCTCGCTCTTCAGGAACCCGGCGAACGCCTGCGATCCGCGCGCGTCGACGCGAAAACCCTGCGTCTTGGCGCGCTCGCCGAGTTCGGGGTCGGCCATGATCGCCAGCGCCTCGGCAGCGAGTTTGTCGACGACCCCATCGGGCGTTGCCCCTGGCACCATCATCGCGGTCCAGTTTTCGACCAGCAACGCGGGCATGCCGGCCTGGGCCGTGGTCGGCACGTCGGGCACGGCCGGGTGGCGCGCCACGCTGCAGATCGCGAGCGCGCGCAGCTTGCCACTCTTCACGTGCGCGATCGACTCGGGGAAGTTCGAGAAAATCACATCGAGCTGGCCACCGATCAGGTCGGTGATCGCCGGTGCGCCGCCCTTGTACGGCACGTGCAGGATCTCGGTCTTGGCGGTGTCGTTGAAGAGCGCCAGCGTCAGGTGCGGCGGCGTGCCGTTGCCGCTCGAGCCGGCGTTGAGCTTGCCAGACTTCGCGGCGGCGATCAGCTCCTTGAACGACTGAATCTTGCTCGCCGCCGGCACAACGATCAGCATCGGCGAACCCGCGAGCAACGCCACCGGCTTCAGGTCACGGGTGAAGTTGTACGGCGCCTTCGGGAACAGGGTGTAGTTCGCTGCGTGCGTCAGCGTGATCGCGAGCAGCGTGTTGCCATCGGGCGGTGATTTGGCCACCGCGTCGGCGCCGATCTGGCCGCCGCCACCAGGCCGGTTGTCGATGACGACGTTGACCTTCCAGCGTTCGCCGAGTTGCTGGCCGACACTGCGCGCCATCACGTCGGTCAGCCCACCCGGCGGGAACGGAACGATGTAGCGCAGCGTGGCGCCGGCCTTCGGATAGTCGGCGCCTTGCGCCCACAGCGGTGCGGGCAGCGTGGCCGCGCCCATTGCGCCGAGTGCGCCCCGCATCAGTGCTCGTCGTTGCATTCGCGTCGTCTCCGTCAGTTGGCCTGCAGGCTCTCGAGCAGGACCTGGCCGATGGTAAAGCCGTCGGCCTGCGCCTTGACGAGCAGCGCTTCGCGGCGCGCGCCGGGCAGGCGCACGCCGTCGTCGACGAGCATCTCGTGCACCAGCACCTCGACGCGGTCGAGAAAGCCTTCGCGGCCGGCGAGCGCGTCGGGGTCGATCACGATGAAGGTCTGGCCGATGCGCGGTCGGTTGCCGGCGTCGACGAAAAAGCTCGACGCCTCGAAGCCGAAGTTCGCGCCGATCAGCGCGGTGACGAGCAGCTCGACGACGAGCGCGAGCATCGCGCCCTTCGGGCTCGACACCGCACCGATCGGCAGCATCGTGCCCGCCATGCCGGCGTTCGGATCGGTGGTCGGGTTGCCCTGCGCGTCGAGCGCCCAGCCGGCGGGAATCGACTTGCCTTCTTTGGCCGCGACCATCAGCTTGCCGCGCGCGACTTCGCTCAGGCTCAGGTCGATCATCAGCGGCAAAGCGTCGCCGCGCCGCGGAAAAATCGCCGCGATCGGGTTGGTGCCGAAGATCGCGTGCTTGCCGCCCGCAGCCGGCATCGCCGACGGCGAGTTCGCAAAACCGAGGCCCACCATGCCGGCGGCGGCCGCCACACGCAGGTGATCGACGACGACGCCGCAGTGGTGGCTGTGGGTCACGCCGACAATGCTGATGCCGAACTCGCGCGCACGGGCGACGGCCTCGGTCACCGCGAGCTCGCAGGCCGCGAACGCGAGGCCCTCCTGGGCATCGACGACGGCGGCCGCGCCCCTGCTTTTGACGACCACCGGGACGGCTGCGCCGTTGGCTCGGCCGTTGCGTAAATGGCCGCTGTACTGCGTCACCCGGCTCAAGCCGTGCGACGCGAGCCCTTGCGCCTCGGCGAGCACCAGCGCCCGCGCGGTCGCGTGCGCCATCGCGGCGTTTGCACCGGCCCTCTGCAACGCCTCAGCGACGAGCCCGCGCGCCGCTTCCATCGTGATCCGGGCCATCAGGCGAGCTCCTCCAACACACGTCGCGCGATCATGAACGACACACGCTCGTTCGACTCACGCGAGACGCCGGCGATGTGCGGCGTCAACACCAGGTTCGAGCAGCCGGCGAACACGCCGCCAGCGGGCACCGGCTCGGCATCGAACACATCGAGCGCGGCGCCGCCGAGGTGGCCGGACCGAAGCGCTGCGGCGAGCGCTGCCTCGTCGACGACACCGCCGCGCGCCGAGTTGACCAGCACCGCGCCGGGCTTCATGGCCGCGATCCGTTTCGCGTCGAACAGATTGCGGGTCGAGGCGACCAGCGGCACGTGCAGGCTGACCACGTCGGCGCTCGCGGTGAGTTGAGCGAGGCTCATGCACCTGACGCCGGCTTGCGCGAACGCAGGGTGTGCCTTGTCCAA
>JANMWQ010000506.1:0-7863 GCA_031394085.1 Rhizobacter sp.
CGACAGCTCGCGCGCCTCGAACAAGGCGAGCGCGCCCTTCGGCAGAGCGAAGCGCGGCTGCAGCAGGCGCAGCGCCTGGAGGCGCTCGGCACGCTCGCGGGCGGCATCGCGCACGACTTCAACAACATCGTTGGCGCCATCATCGGCTTCGGCGAGATGGCGCAGCAACGCGCCGAGGCCGGCACCCCGATACGCCGCCACATCGACCGCGTGATGCAGTCGGGCGCACGCGCCCGACTGCTCGTCAAACGCATCCTCGACTTCAGCCGCGCCGGCGTGGCCGAGCGCGTTCCAGTCAACCTGCGCCACGTGATCGAAGAAGTGATCGCGATGCTGGCGCCCTCGCTGCCACCCGACATGAAGTTGCTGGCCGACCTCGAGACCGCAGACGCCGCAGTGGCCGGCGACGCGACCCAGATCCATCAGGTCGCGATGAACCTCTGCACGAACGCCGTGCAAGCCATGGGCGACGACGGCCTGATCGAGATCCGGCTCAGCCGTGTGCAGTTGAACCAGCCTCGGTCGTTCCTGCACGGCGAGCTGCCGGCCGGCGAAGTGGCTTGCCTCGAAGTCATCGACAACGGCCCCGGCATCGCGCCCGAGGTGCTTGCACGCATGTTCGATCCGTTCTTCACGACGAAGAAGGTGGGCGAAGGCACCGGGCTCGGCCTGTCGGTCGTGCACGGCATCGTGTCGGACATGGGCGGCGCGATCGATGTGGCCCGGCGCGAACCTCACGGCACCATCGTGTCGGTGTGGCTGCCGATCACCGGCGAACTCGCGCAGCCGATCGCACTGCAGGTTGCAGACTGGCCGGTGGGCCACGGCGAGGTGGTGATGGTCGTGGACGACGAGCGCGCCATCGTCGAGCTGACGGAAGAGTGGCTCGCGGGGCTCGGCTACGAGGCGGTCGGCTTCGATTCGAGCACGGCCGCGTTGCAGGCTTTCGTGGCCGATCCGCTGCGATTCGATGCGGTGATCTCCGACCAGCGGCTGCCGGGCTTGCAAGGCACCGAGCTGGCCCGGCGGCTGCTGGCGATCCAGCCCGATGTGCCGATCATCCTGATGAGCGGCAACCTCACCGAGGCCGAGGAGCGGCTGGCTCACACAGCAGGCGTTCGCGCCACGCTGCGCAAGCCGCTCGCGCTCGGCGAGCTGGCCGAGCAACTGGCGGCGCTGCTCGGCAAGCCGCGCTGAGTCAGGCGCGGTGCCGCCCACCTGACCCTGGCGTCACGGCTGTATCGCACGCAGCAACAACGCCTGCGCCGGCTCCAGACGCTTCGCCAAGGCCTCGGGCACACCCGCGGCCATCAACATCGGCACGACCGGATGAAACGAGACCTGCGTGCGCCCGTCGGCATCGTCTCGAACGAGTACCCGCAGCGGCAGATCGAGTGCCGCTGCCGGCGCGGCCAGCATCAGCGGCGTGCCGCCTTTGGGGCTGCCGTAGAGCAGCACGACGGTGGGCGGCATCGACAGGCCGGCGTCTTTGGCACCGGCCGCATGGTCGATGCGGGCGAATACCTTGAGCCCTGCCCCTTCGATGGCCGCGGTCAGGCGATCGAGCGTCGATGCAAAGGGCCACGCGCTGGCTTGTTCCACCAGCGTGGCGTCGGAGGTGCGGTCGGTCATGGCGAATGAGTCCTTGAATAAAACAGCGGTCAGGAAGATGGCGCAGTGGCGACGCTGCATCACTGCAGCGCGCGCGAGCGCGGCGATGCTTTGCATGTCGGGCACGCGGCCGGTCGAACTCATTTGCGCTTCACGTTCCGAAACGCCGGCTCGACGACGAAGCCGTCGCGGTTCGGCATCTTCACCAGCGGCAGCGTCTTCGCATCCATGACCTGATCGGCGGCGATCACCCCGTTGCGGTTCAACAGGTAGGCCACGACCCCGTACACCTCGTCGGGCGTCAAGGTGCCGGGCGCCGTGAACGGCATCGCGCGGCCGATGTAGTCGTAGACCGTCGGCGCGTATTGCCAGTAGCTTCCGATCGTCTTGACGGGCTTGGCCGTCGCGAGCGTGCCTTGCCCGCCGACCAAGCGGTCACGCGGCCCTTCGACGCCAGTCGCGCCATGGCAGGCTGCGCACTTGCTCGCGTAGATCGCCTGCCCCTGTTCGACGGTGCCCGAGCCGGCGGGCAGCCCCGCGCCGTTGGGCATCACGTCGATGTTGACAGCCGCGACCTCGCTGGCGGTCGCAGCTCGGCCGAACGCCGGATGAACCGCTTGCGCCGCAACGTTGAACGAGACGAGGCAGGCGAGCGATGTTCCGAGCGACAACGTTGCCCACCCGGCCAATGTTCTATGCGTACGCATTGGTCACCTTTCCGGTCGGATCGACGCGCCAGGTCTGGATCGCGTTGTAGTGGTAGATCGGATTGGTGCCCTGAACCGAGACGATCTGGTCGCGCGTCGGTTGCCGGTGGCCGCGCTCGTCGATGCAGCGGCTCTGCAACAAGGCGGCTTGCCCTGTCCATTCCCACGGCAGCACGAAACGGCACTGGGACTGCGGCAGCGCCTCGCCGACGATGCGCGCCGGGCGCCAGCGCTCGCCGCCGTCGAGGCTCACATCGACACGCGCGACGCGGCCGTAGCCGCTCCACGCCAGGCCGCGAATCTCGACGAAGCCTTTGTCCAACTGCATCGAGCCTGAAGGCGTGGTGATGACCGAGCCCGGGTCTTGCACGAGCGTGAACTTGCGCGCCTTGCCGTCGGGCATCAGGTCGGTGTATTTGTCGGTCTCCCAGCGCGTATTGAAGGGCTCGGTGCCGAACTTGAGCCGGCGCAGCCACTTGATGTTCATGTTTCCCTCGTACCCGGGGAGCAAGAGCCGCAGCGGGTAGCCGTTGGTCGGCCGCAGCGGCTCGCCGTTCTGCGCGTAGGCCAGCATGCCGTCGCGCAGCACCGCTTCATCGAGCGGGATGCTGCGGTCGACACCGGCGCCATCGGCACCTTCGGCCAGCATCCATGTCGCATTCTTCGGCGCACCCACCTGGTCGAGGATGAACGTCAGCGGCACGCCGGTCCACTCCGACGTGCTGATCAGGCCGTGCGTGTCTTGCGCCGTCAGCTCGGGCTTGGCCTCTTTCCAGTTGTTCCAGCCGTTGCCGGCGCATTCGATGAAGGCCATGCGCGTGGCCGAGGGCATGCGGTAGAGATCGTCCATCGAGAACACCGTCGGCTTGGCCGACAGGCCGTGGACCAGCAAGCGGTGCACCTTGGGATCGATAAACGGCGTGCCCGAATGGCTGCGCTCGAAGTGCAGGTCGGACGGCGTCACGGTGCCGAACAGCGACTGGACCGGCGTCTTGGAGTTGTTCGAATAGATGTCGCACGCCAGCTCCGCCTGATCCGGGCCGCCGCCGCAGACGCGGGCGAGTTCGACGTGCGACGAGCGCGCGCCGGTGCCGCCCAACTGCTCGCCCAGCGCGCGCTGCACCGCCGGATCGCTGGTGGCCTGTGCGCCACTGCGCAGGGCCACCGAGGCGCCGGCGAGCCCCGCGACTGTCGACGCCGCGCGAGCGACGAATCGGCGCCGATCGATGCCGGTACCGGGACGGGTCGCGACACCCAGCGCGAGTGCGTCGTCGCGCTCTGGCCTCGTTGATGCCGTGTCGGTCATGAAAGTTCTCCCCTTGCGGTTGTGAGAAGCTACTTTCGTGCGAAGGCATTCCACGGACCAGCCCAATAGGTCGCACCGGCGAGTCCCTCCTATGGTTTCGTTGGGACACAACGTCGAAGATCACCAGAGCCCATGCACTGACGTTCAACACGCCGATGATCGAGCCAGCGAGGGACGTGTTCGTCGTCGAAAACCGGGCTCAGGCTCGCGAGTACCTGGCGTTGTCGAGCAAGGCAGCGGGCGATCAAGACGTGCTTGCCTCGCGCTGGATGCACCGAACCGAAGCGGTAATGCCCTTGCGGGCCCACGTGCAAACGAACAGGCCTAACGTCGGCAGACAGCACGAGTGAGAGCCAAACCGATGTACCCCATCGATCTCGACTCATTGCAGCGCACGTGCTGTCGCCCTGCATCCATCTCGACCAGGGTTCATCGACGACCGATCCAAGGAAATTCTCATGCATGACATCATCGACACCGCAGTCGCCGCGGGTACTTTCAAGACCCTGGCTGCAGCCGTCACCGCCGCTGGCCTGGTGGCCACGCTCAAGGGCCCGGGTCCGTTCACGGTATTCGCCCCCAGCGACGAAGCCTTTGCCAAGCTGCCGGCCGGCACGGTCGAAAGCCTGCTGAAGGACATCCCGAAGCTGACCGCGATCCTCACTTACCACGTGGTGGCCGGCAAGGTCATGGCCGCCGACGTCATGACGATGGACGGCAAGACAGCGGCCACCGTCAACGGCGCACTGCTGAAAATCAGCACCACCGGCGGCGTGAAGCTCAACGGCAGCGTCAACGTCGTCGCGACCGACATCGCCTGCACGAATGGCGTGATCCACGTCATCGATTCGGTGCTGCTGCCAGCGGCCTGACCTCAATGCCATGACACCAGGGCCCGTGCGGGCCTTCGGTGTTCAAGGCCCACAGGCTCCGGCTTGCGGGCCTTTTCTTTTTCAACCTGCGCGCTTCGGTCTGCGCGCCCGTTCGACGCCGCGGTTCTCGACTGCTACCGCTTGGGTTCGGGTATGCCTTCGTGCGCCATCAATAGCCGCAGCACTTCTTCGAGGAACTCGCGGCAATGACCACTGGCGCTGTACATCATGGCGTGCATGGCCGCGTCTTTGACGTTCGTGCTCTCGCATTCGAGGCTGTAGTGCTCGAAGGCGTTGAGTTTGTTCAGCAGGTCGGCCAGGTGATTCGGGCATTCGCACTGCACCTTGGACGGCATCTGGCTGAGCTGCTGCAAAAACGCATCGTCGTAGCGCCGCACCGCGGCCGAATGCATCAGCCTCTGCGAAAAGGCAGCAGGCGGCGTGGGATCGATCGACAGCCCGAGCTGGCAAATGCGAGCGATTTGCGCGGGGTCGGCGGGTGCGGCCAACGCGATGACATTGGCGTTGTCGAGCCGGGACAAGATCTGGCGGGTTCCGAAGCCATAGACCACGATGACCACCGGGGCTCGGGTCGCCGTTCGCATTTGCCGCAGGGCTGCGGGCAAGTCGTTGCGAAGCACCGGTGCGTCGACGATCACGGCATCGACCGAGGGCAGCGCCGCGAGGTCGGTGTCGGCAAGCGAGGGCAAGCTGGCCTGTACCCGCACGTCGGAACGCGCTTTCCACGCCGTCTTCAGCACGGACGCCATTGCGAGCCCGACCACCAGCACCCTGCAACCGGCTTTGCGCGCCTTCGCCGCCGTCGCTGTCGCTGATACCGGCGCGTCCTTGAATCGAGCCTTGAGCTGCCGGTCGGTCAGCGCGGCCACCGTACCGATCGCCTGCCCGGCATCGACGGCTGCCTTGACGAGCGACAAGCGCTCGATATCGGCGCGCCGGTACAAGCGCACGTTGCTCGCACTGCGCGTCGGTTGAACGACCGCGTGACGCGACTCCCACACGCGGATGGTCTGGACCGGGATGCCGGTGAGATGGGAGACCGTGGCGATCCGGTACAGCCCATCGAGGGACGTGTCGGCGCTGGGTGAGACAGTTTTCATGCAACGGGAGTCCTGGTTTCCGACCTGGGCAGTGGGGAGCAAACGCCGGCGAGCCTTATTCTCAGCGGTCTCCTGGCGGTGCCGATCTGCGGGCACGTTCGAGCAGCACCATGTGCGGCAGCGTCAATGCCGCCAGACCGACGAAGACGAGTTGCATCACGCGGGCCTCCACCGGAAGGCCTCGCGCGAGCCAACCCAGCAAGGCGGTCATGACCAACACGGCCAGCGTCGGCCACAGCACCAGCGCCAACGCACGCCGGGCCTCGGCAGCTTGCAAGCCCGTGAGCGTGCGCAGGATGTGCCGCGGGCTGTGCATGGCGCAGAAGTAGACAGTGAACGCCACCAGGGGCGGTGCGGCCAGCGACAGCGCCACCAGGGCAGCCGACTCGCATGCGGCAAGCAGCGATCTCCGGGCCGCAAGCGCACAGGCCAGCAAGGCCGCGGCCAACCAAGGTAGGGCAAGTTGGCTCAATGCGGGTGCCACGAACGCGGCGCTGGCAGGACCAGCCACCAGGCCGAGCAGCCGCTGCAGTTCGGCGCTGTGCCACAACGCCGGCAGCACGATCACGCCGCCACCGTACAAGCCGCGCGTGAGCCAGGAGGCGCTGCCCCCCGGGTCGCCGCCGAAGTGCAGTGCCGACAAGATCAGGAACGCGCACAAGAAGAGCGTCGGTGCCATCACCCAGAGGCCCACGACGGCTGCAGCCAGTCCGACGTAGCACAGTGAAAACACTGCCCATCCTGCGAGCCCGGCGACACCGAAGAGCTTGCGCGCGACCACCACATCGAAAGCGCCATGGGGCATGCCCAGCAGCAGCAGCAGCGCGCCCGCTGCCAGAAGCTCGTCACGGGGCTCCAGCCTGGCGCCCACCAGGCTGGCGATGACGAACACCAGCGCGAGTCCGCAGAACACCCGCCCCTGCCGCTGCAACGCAGGGGCCACCGCAGCCGTCACAGCGGCAGGGCCTGTACGGCCCGGCGCGGCGCGGGCAGCATCAGCTGGCGCAGGAACAAGCCTGTGGGCAACGACGCAGCGACGGCGACGCGGTCCATGAACGTGGCGCGGTCGCTCAAGAAGCGCACGATGCGCGGGGTGGCGGTGCGCTCGAACAAGCCGGTGAACAACTCGGGCCCGCGCTCGGGATGGGTTCGCAGCACGTCCAGGAACAGACGGTCCATCCAGCGCGTCAACATCGGATCGGGCGTGTGCCCGATTGCCGCCTGGCCGCGGCGCAGCGCATCGCCACAACCGTCGGCCCAGCGCTGGATGCGCTGGAAGGCGTAGCCCGTGGCGGGGCGGGCCGCACCGCTCATCAGCCCGGCGCTCAGGTGACCGGGGCCGAGCGCCGTGGCTGGCCGCGTCGTCCCCATCGGCAAGATGCCGGCTTCGGTGCGCACCACGTGGGTGTGTGCATTGCCGCACCGGCGCTGCACGGCTTGCTGCTGGCGACGAGCCAGGTCGGCGGGTCCGCGTGGCTGGGGATCGAACAGCGTGGTTTCGATCAACGCGCGATCCGACGACAGCGGCAAGACGTAGGTGAAGGCGACGGCGCCCGGCGAATCGGGCGCGAAGTCCATCAGCTCGACGCAGCTCGGGTCGAACACCGGCCGTTCGCAGACCACTTCCTGGCCCAGGAACGACTGCCAAAGCGCCGCGCCTCCAAGCCTGGGCGCGCTCGGTGGCCGGGTGTCGATCACCTGTGCTGCCGTCAGCGCACCGGCCGAGGTCTCGACGCGCCAGCCACCCGGCACCGGCCGGGGCGGCCCCGCCACCGCCACACCAGTCTGCAGCCGCACAGCATCGTTCGCGGCAATGGCCTCGCACGCGTGGTCGTAGAAAGCGCCGGCTTCCAACATCTGGTAGGGCGTGTGCGCACAGGTGACATGCACCGCGCTGGAGGTCGAGCGCACTGCCACGCGCGACCAACTGCGCCGGACCAGCGCCTCGTAGCGGTGCGGGCCCAGGCGCCAGAAACACCAACTGCGGTCGTTGCTGTAGGCCGAGCGCGACTCCAGCACCATCACTTGCCGACAGCGGCCGGGCTGCTCGGCCAGCCGCTGCGCCAAGCTGAGCCCGGCGCAGCCACCGCCCAGCACGACGAGGTCGAGGTCAGTCTGCAACGCCGGTCTCCGTGGAACATGCGGAAGCAGTGTGGCGTGGCAGAACGCCTCGCGCCAGCGGCAACGGCAACGGCAATCGCGCTGCGTCGCTCGGCTGCGCCGCCGCCGTGGCGACATTCGCGGCC
>JANMWQ010000516.1:0-16428 GCA_031394085.1 Rhizobacter sp.
GTCACCGGCCGTGACTTGCGAACCGGGCTTGAGTTCGACGAACGCGACAGGCGTCTCGCCCCACTTGTCGTCGGGCCGCGCGACCACGGCGCAGGCCAGCACGGCCGGGTGGCGGTAGAGCGCGTCTTCGACTTCGAGCGATGAGATGTTCTCGCCGCCGGAGATGATGATGTCCTTGCTGCGGTCCTTGATCTTGACGTAGCGGTCGGGCTCCATCACCGCGAGGTCGCCGGTGTGGAACCAGCCGCCGTCGAAGGCCTGTTCGGTCGCGGCCGGGTTCTTCAGGTAGCCCTTCATCACGATGTTGCCGCGAAACATGATTTCGCCCATGGTTTGGCCGTCGGCCGGCGTCTCGACCAACGCGCCGACCGCGCGCTCCGGCGACTCACTGACGCGCATCACGGTCATGCCTTCCTGCAGGCCGTAGCGCACGCCTTGGCGGCCGTTCAGGCGGGTCTGCTCCGACAATGTCTCGCCGGCCCAGCTGTCGCGCTTGACGGCCACCGCTGCCGGGCCGTAGACCTCGGTCAACCCGTACACGTGGGTGATGTCGAAACCGAGCTTGGCCATGCCTTCGATCATCGACGCCGGTGGCGCGGCGCCGGCGACCATGCCACGCACTTTTCTGCGTCCTTCGCCCGAGAGGCCGGCGTGCAACTCCGCGGGTGCTGCGATCAGCAGGTTGTGCACGATCGGTGCGGCGCAGTAGTGATCGACGCCGTGTTCGCGCATCGCCGCGAGGATGTGCACCGCGTCGACCTTGCGCAGGCACACGTGCGTGCCGCCGAGCAACGCGATCGTCCAAGGAAAGCACCAGCCGTTGCAATGGAACATCGGCAATGTCCAGAGGTAGGTCGGGAAGTGCGGCATGGTCCAGGTCGCCGCATTGCTGACCGCGTTCAGGTAGGCGCCGCGGTGGTGGGTGACCACGCCTTTGGGGTCGCCGGTAGTGCCCGAGGTGTACGAGATCGCGATCGCGTCCCACTCGTCAGCCGGGCCGTCGAGACGGGCCAGTGGCGCGTGCGCGGCGAGCAGCGCTTCGTACCCGTGCTGGCCCAGCAACTCGCCGGCGCCGGCGTACTCGCTGTCGGACACATCGATCACGATCGGGGTGCGGCCGTGCGCGTCGCGCAGCAGGCGCAGCGCGGCGCCGATCGTCGGCGCGAACTCGCGGTCGGTGATCAGCACCTTGGCCTCGCAATGGGCCATCTGCCAGGCGAGCAGCGACGCATCCAAGCGTGTGTTCAGGGTGTTGAGCACCGCGTTCAGGGCCGGCACCGCGTAGTGCGCCTCGATCATCTCGGGCGTGTTCGGCAGCATCACGCTGACGGTATCGAGGCGGCCGACGCCGAACGCCTTCAACGCGGCGGCCAGGCGCGCCGAACGATCGCGCAAGGTGCGCCAGTCACAGCGACGTGCCCCGTGGATCACGGCCGGCAAATCGCCGAACACCTCGGCGCTGCGCTCGACGAAGCTGCTCGGCGACAGCGCGACGAAATTCGCGGCGGTCTTGGGCAGGCCCTGCTCGTAGATGTGGGGGTCGGTCATCGTGTGTCTCCGCTCGCTGCCAGTGCCTGATCGTTGTACATCAGAAACAAAACTCTCCCGGTCCGTTCGGGCTGAGCTTGTCGAAGCCGTCGCGGTGCGCCACCGATCCTTCGACAAGCTCAGGACGAATGGAAAAAGAAGGTCTCTCCGCGAACGCCGGAGGCCGCCAGGCGCCTGCGATCCTCTCAGTGCGCGGCGCCGATCGCCTCTACCGGCCACGGCTCGGCCTCGGTCTCGGCCCAGTCCGGCAGACCGAGCCTCGCTCGACGCGAAGCGCGTTTCGCGGTGGCGCGCGCCCTGCACCACCGAAGCGAAGCGCGCTTCGCGATCGAGCGCCAAACGCCCCGCTTTGCCAGGTGTTTCGGGCTGGCACGGCTGATGCGAAAGAGGCTCGTCACCCCGCCCCCCGAAAGGCTCGCCATGAACCGGTTGTTGCTGGGCTACAGCCCCGACCTCGACATCTTCGACGATGCACTGCGCGCCGCGCCGCAGACCGACCGCGAGACCTTCGCCCTCGAGGCCGACGAGAACGAGCAGGCCGCCGAGTTGCTCGAGGTCGGCTGCCGGCCGGGATTGGCGGCGTGCATTGCGCGGCTGCTGCGCCGCGCCGCGCCCGGGCCGATCGAACCGGCGGTCGAGCGCGAACTCGTGCGGCTGCTGCAGGGCGCCGCGCACATCGCGCTGCCGACGATGAGCGCGGTGTCGCACGGCAACTCGGCGCAGGCAAGCCGCTTCTTCGGCATCGAGCTCGAAGGCCTGAGCCCCGAAGACCAGGAGTTCGAAGCCGCGCGGCACTTCGCGCAGTTGATCGAAGCCGCCGCACAGAACGCTGCACACGCCGCTGCCCTCGCAACGCCGAACCCGTCGCCGGCCGCAACCGCGTGGCAGGCCGCGGCACGCGCCGCGAAACGCCACGCGCCCGGCTGGCTGGCCGCGCAGCGGCCGGCGCCCGCCGCGAGTTGGCCGACCCACCGATCCGCAAGGGTCACCGCCGGGGGCTCGCGCCCCCTCCCCCTCCAAGGAGACCACCATGCATGACATCGATCGAACCCAGATGGAATACAGCTCCGAGCTGTCCAGCTTCGAGGCCGAGAACTACGAGTTCGGCGAACAGGAATGGGCCGGCGAAAGCCAAGACGAGACCTACGGCGAAACCGTTCTGACCGAAGCCGAAGAGACCGAGCTCGCGAGCGAGTTGCTCGAGGTCACCAACGAGGCCGAGCTCGACCGCTTTCTCGGCAACTTGCTCAGCCGCGCCGCAAGCGCGGTCGGCTCGGCGGTGCGCTCGCCGATCGGCCAGGCGGTCGGCGGTGTGCTCAAGGGCGTGGCCAAGAAGGCGCTGCCGCTGGCCGGCGGCGCGCTCGGCGCGTATGTCGGCGGGCCGCTCGGCGCGAAGATCGGCAGCGGCCTCGCGTCGGCCGCCGGTGATGCGCTCGGCTTGGAGGCCGAGTCGCTCGAACAGGAAGACCGCGAGTTCGAAGGCGCCAAGCAATTCGTGCGGCTCGGTGCCGACACCCTGAGGCAGGCCGCGGCCGCGCCGAACGCTGCCGACCCGCGCGCCGCAGCGCAAAACGCCGCGATCGCCGCCGCGACCCAACACGCGCCGGGGCTGCTCGGTGCCGTCGGCGCGGCGACGCACGGCATGCCGAGCGCGGGCCGCGGCCGCACCGGGCGCTGGATGCGGCGCGGCAACAAGATCGTGCTCTACGGCGTGTGAGGTTGCCCCATGGTCATCAGCCCATTCGCCGCGTGGATGCTTGCGCAAGAAGCGCGCGCACTGCTCACGCGCCTGGCCCGCGTCAAGCCCTTCGCGCTGATCGAAACGATGCTGCCCGCCGCTGCGTTGCAGCCCGGCGCGCAGGCCGCGACCGAGCGCTACCTGGTGACCGGGCGGCGCGAGATGCGTGCGCTGGTGATCGGCTTTCTCGCGTGGTTGCACACGGCCCGCGCACAGCGGGCTCCCGCTGCCGAGGCGCAGCGCCGCTTCACGCTGCTGCGCCTGAAGTTCAACGCGGTGCTGACGCAGTTCGACTTGTTCAACGACGTGATCTCGCAGCGCAGCGAGCAAGACACCGGCGTGTGGCTGTGCGGGCTCGATGTGGTCGCCGCCGATGCGCTCGCGCTGCCGGGCGGCTACTACGAAGTGCCGCCGCTGATGTGCTACCTCGACCGCGGCGTCGGTGCTGCGATCCGGCGTGCGCGCACGCGGCTGCCGGGCGGCGGCGAGAGCCCGGTTGCGATCATCCGCGTGCCGCGCGAGCGCATGGTGGGTGCCGGCATTGCGTCGTCGCTGATCCACGAGGTCGGCCACCAGGCCTCGGCGCTGCTCGAACTCGCCACATCGCTGCGCCCGCTGCTGCAGGGAATGCAACGTGGCACGGACAAGAGCGGCGGCACCGCGTGGCGGCTGTTCGAACGCTGGATCGGCGAGATCCTGAGCGACTTCTGGTCGTGCGCGCGGCTCGGCATCTCGGCCACGCTCGGCTTGATGAGCGTGGTCGGGCTGCCGCGGCCGTTCATGTTCCGCCTGAGCCTGGACGACCCGCACCCGGTGCCGTGGATTCGCGTTCGCCTGTCGTGCGCGATGGGCCAGGCGATGTACCCGCATCCGCAATGGGAGCGCCTGGCGAACCTGTGGGGCGCGTACTACCCGCTCGACGGGCTCGACGCGCCGCGGCTCGCGCTGTTCAAAGAGCTGCTCGCGGCGATGCCCGGCTTCGTCGGCCTGCTCGTCGACCACCGCCCGCGCAGCCTGCGCGGCCGCTCGCTCAGAGAAGCGATGGGTGTCGACCAGCGCCAGCCGGCGCGGCTCGATGCGCTGTTCGACGCGTGGCGCCGCGCGCCGGCACAGATGTACCGCGCCGCGCCGTCGATGGTGTTCGCGGTGCTCGGGCAAGCGCGCGCGAACGCCCGGCTCACGCCCGAAGAAGAAAGCCACCTGTTCGCCAAGCTGCTGACGCATTGGGCGCTGCGCAGTGCCCTCGGCAGCGCGGCTGCCGCTGCGGCATCAAGGCGCGCGGTCGACGATCCGAACGCAGCGGCGAACCCTGCCACCTCGTTTGCCGTGCGCCCACGGCATGAACTCGGCCTGACGGTCCACTAGAAGGAGATTTCCATGGCTACCACTTCAACTGCTGCCGGCGACGTTCGCCTGGGTGGCGTGCGCTTCAGTGTTCAAGACAACGGCCGCCCGGTGGCCGGAGCGAGTTGCAGCCTGTACCGGCTGCTCCTGCTCCCGCTTGCATCGGCAAAAAAGGGTGCCGCCACGCCGACCGGCGGCACTGGCACGGTGCAGGAATATGTCAGCACCGACACCACCGGGCTGGACGGCCAGGGCGTGTTCGCACCGCAGCCTGAAGGCGACTACGAGGTCGTGTGTCACCACGAGCCACGCCCGCCGGCCCAGCCTGTTCACGTCGAGCCCGGTTGCACGCACGACGCGTGCATCGACCTCGGCCTGAACATCGGCGTCACGCTGAACCTGCACCGCGACGACTGCACGCCGATCGACTGCGGCCAGCTGCGCACCGGCGACGTCGTCGACTTCACGGTGTACTACGTGAACTCGACCACGCTCAAGCTGAAGGTGCGCCACCCCAGCGGCGCGCGCGTCGATCCGAACGACGCGCTCGCATCGCGCTGGACCGTCCTCTCGGGCGGCCTGCACGAACTGCGTTTCGCGGTGTTCTCGCCCTATGTCGCGGGTTCGCCCGGTGCGCCGGCCAGCGCCCCCGCGGCGCGAGTCGAAGGCGCGACCTCGGTCGAGGCCAACGAGCGCGCGCCGACGCCGGTGTCGGGCAACATCGGCGTCGCGCTGTCGCGCACCGCGACGACCTCGACCGCCGACCTGTCGTTCTGGCAGGGCATCCTGAACAGCACCGAGCAGATGTCGTTCAACAACTACCAGCGCTTCATGAACATGCTGTTCTGCGGCGAGACCGACCTGTCGGACGTGCCAGATTTCGAGCAGGAGCGCTTCCAGCAGAAGCGCACGCTGCGTAACCAGCTGCGCATGCGGCGGCTGCTGCCCTTCACCGACTCCGACGCCTACCGCGCCGTGAAGGCCGCGACCGAGGCCTTCGTGATGGTCAACTGCGGCGTGCTCGCAGAGCGCCGCCCGTTCGACGACGTGCGCGACGCCGCCTACCTGCAGCGGCGTGACCTGCCGGTGCCCACCGGCCGCATCGAAGACGTGTTCACCGAGGACTACCTGGTGCAGGTGCTCGGCGGTGCGGCCGGCGACAAGACCTTGCCCTACCTGGCGGTGATCCGCTCCAAGCTGCCCGACATCGCGATCAAGCTGAACCCGCTCGACGTCGACCCCGACCGCATCGGCCAGTGCACCGGCATCCTGCAAGACAAGCTCACCAACCCCTGCCTGCTCGAACTGATCTGGTCGTACTGGCACGAAGAGGGGATGCTGGTACAGACGATGAACAGCATCACGCGGCGCTTCCAGAACGTGCGCTCGGGTGCACGCGACCCGCTCGCCAACCTCGAGATCGACCCGCTGCGCCCGCTCAACAACGTGCTGTGGGGCTTCGTGCAGGACGAGCAGCACCGCCTGTCGATCGTGCGGCGCAACTACGAGTACGACCACCATTACGGGCTGCGCCTCGAAGGCAAGGCGGTGCGCAGCATGCAGTCGGCCGACAGCCGCTCGCGTTTCCTCGAGGCCTTTCACAACCTGCTGCGGCTGTGCACGACCTTCTTCCGCCAGGACGACGACACGACCGTGAAGGCCGATGCGTTCCCGGTGCTCAACGCGCTGAAGGAGGTGCACCTGATCCTGTCGCAAGGCGCACACAACCAGTTCGGCGACTTGCCCTCGACCGCGCGCATCGAGATGCTGATGGAGCAGTGGATGCTCGCGCGCCCCGAGTTCCGCGAGTTCCTGCCGACGCGCCTGATGACCGCGTACCCCGAGCCTTGGATGGACCGCGTCGATGCGATGAAGAAGCTGCAGGGCTGGACCGACGCGAGCGTGCTGCACTTCCGCAACCTCGCGATCTTCGGCGAGCAGGTGCTGCTGTCGATCCGCTGGGGCCACTGGAGCGATGTGCAGGAGCCGCTGCAGGCCTTCAACTGGGCGCGCTTCTTCCGGCCGCAGATCCAGGGCTACAGCCACGCGTACCGCGCCGTGACCGGCGTGGACATGGCGGTCGACTCGGCCGACGCGAAGGCCGATGCGACCTTGCCCTCGGTGCTGTTGCAGCGGCGCCTGGCGACGCAGCAGCGCAGCGCTTGAAGCACGGGGAGACACATCATGAAAGACGAACTCGCCTTCGAGATCATGCCGTTTCAGGCCGAGGCCTTCGAGGCGCCATACGAAACAGCGTTCGAGACGGCCGGCGCTGCCGCGCCGCGCGTCTACGTCAAGGACTTCTCCGGCCCTGCGGCCGAATGCGCACGCGCGCTGCGCCGCGCCGGCAAAACCAGAGCGCAGGCGCTGGCGATCATCAATGCGCAGATCGGGGTGGCGATCAAGCTGCTGCGCAAGGCCGCCGCCGGCCTGAAACGCGACAGCCGCACGCAGGCGACGAAAGATCTGTTCCTGAAGATCTTCCGCGTCCGGCCCGAGTTCGTGCCGACCTGGCTGAAGACCACCGACTCGATCAAGGACCGTGGCGATGTCGTGCGCATCCGCTGCGCCCGCGTGGCCGACCTGCTGGCCAGCGGCAACATCCGGTTCTTCTGCGAGATCAACGCCGCCAACTGCCCCGACTGCGGCGGCGAAGCGATCAAGGGCGCCCACGCCTGCTCGAGCTTCGGCAACGACCGCGTGATCTGCCTGGGCCTGGCGTTCTGGGACGACATGCGCGGGGGCCGCACGAAGTCGAATCTCTCGACGCTGATGCACGAGCCCTTCCACATCTACTTCGGCCGCTACGTCACCGAGCACGTCAGCGCGAGCCGGCCGAAGCCGGGCAAGTTCGGCGGCGTCAACTGCCTCCTGCGGTTCGTGTTCGAGGCGAACAGCCGCATCGCGCCGCCGCGCGTCAACAGCGCCTGCAAGGCGACGGTCGTGCGCCAAGAGCTCGAAACGAGCTGGGCCTGACGCGACTCCCCCGAGAGATGCCGCCATGGACTTCACCAGCGCGCTCTACCTCGGGCTGCGGCATGCGAGTGCGACGCTGCCCGGCTGGGAGGCGCTGACGCTCGGCCGCCCCGCCGCGTGACGATCGCTTGAGGAGTCAACCATGGACCACTCGGAAGTCTTTGCCGAACTGCCCTTCGAACTCTCCGAAGGAGATTCAGAAGAGAGCTTCGAAGACGAGTTCGCCCGCCGCGGTGGCGGCTCGCGGGCGCGCCCTGTGGCACGCCGCAATGCGGTGTCGCGCGCCGCGCGCCCGCGGCCCCGGCCGCGCCCCAGGCCGCGTCCGCTGCCCGTGGCGTGGCCGCCGTATGGCGGCGGCTATGCCTGGCCGGTCGTGGTCGAGCCTGGCGGCGCGGTGGCGAGTTCCGATCAACAGCGCTGCGTGCAGAAGTGCTTGAAGCGCGGCCCCGGCGCAACTACACCGCCCGAGCCCGCCGCGAAGGAACCAGACACGCCCGACGCACCCGATGGCGCCGCGGCCCCGCCGGACGAACCGCCCGCGGGCGGCGATGCGGCCGAGCCCCCGGAGGGCGAGTTCGAATTCGAGTTCGAAAGCGACGGCGACGCGCCGACCGACTGCAAACTCATCGACCTGACGGCGCAATCCGACCGCAGCCTGCGCAAAGGCACGCGCGACCCGAAGAGCGTCTATGCGCTGGTGTTGCACCAGATGGCGTGCTGCTTCCGGCGCCGCGACCCGCTGCGCAGCTACCTGCGCATCAAGGCGCATTTCGCGATCCTGCCCGAGGGCCAGATCCTGCAGCTGCACCCGGTCTCGGCGCTGCTGTGGGCCTCGCACGGCTTCAACAGCAAGAGCGTGGCGGTCGAGTTCGCCGGCAACTTTCCCGATGCGCGCGGGCGTTGGTGGAAGGGCGAGACCTGCGGTCGCGACCGCCCGACACCGGCCCAGCTCGAAGCTGGCCGCTGCCTGGTGCGCCACCTGGTGCGAACGATGGGGCTGCGCGTCGTGCTCGCGCACCGCCAGGCCAGCGACCAGCGCGAGAACGACCCGGGGCCGGAGGTCTGGTACCACGTCGGCCAGTGGGCGGTCGACAGCCTGCGGCTCAGCGACGGTGGCAGCGGCTTCAAGATCGGCAGCGGCAAGCCGCTCCTCGATGCCTGGCGCACCTGGGGTCGCACGGCGGGTGCGACACCGGAGCTCGAGCTGGCTGGTGAGGACGAATTCGAAGGCGAGTTCGAGGGTGAATACGAGGCCGAGGCCGAAGGCGAGTTCGAAGCCGAGTTCGAAGTCGCTCCCGGTCTGCTGACGCTGGCCGCTGCGATCGCCGACCCGCGCTCGGCCGGGCCGGGCGTCTACACGCTCTACAAAAACGGCGAGCGTCTGTATGTCGGCCGCGCCAACACACTGCGCCGTCGGCTGCAGCAGCACCTGTGGTGCCTGACGCACCTGAAGCTCGGCGTCGCGCGCTTCCACGTCAAGCTGACGCCGATGCGCGGCGCCACAAAGGCGCAGCTCGGCCGCGTCGAGGCGGCCGTGATCGACCGCTATGGGCGCAGCACACAAGGCGGCGCACTGGCCAACGTCAACGCGCGCGAACTCGAGCAAGAACTTTGGGGCGAGGCCTGACCCGCGCGCCGGCGAGCCCCGCGTCTTTTATCCATCACGCAAGGAGATCACCATGCACACACCCTGCTGCGGCTGCCCGAAGTGCCAGTCCGCCCGCGACCGCACCTTCAGCGTCGAACACTTCGGGGCGATGCCTCGCCCGCGCGCCGCAGCGGCGGCCGAGCTGCTGAGCGAGGCCGAGGAAGTCGAACTCGCGATGGAACTGCTCGGCGTGTCGAACGAAGCCGAGATGGAGCAGTTTCTCGGTGGCCTGTTCCGCACCCTCGGGCGCGGCCTCAAGACGGTCGGCGGCAAACTGCTGCCGGTTCTGGGCGGCGCGCTGAAGGGCCTGGCGAAGAAGGCGCTGCCCTTCGTCGGCGGTGCGCTCGGCTCGTTCATCCCGATCCCCGGCGTGGGCACCGCGCTGGGCACGGCGCTCGGCAGCGCGGTGAGCCAGGCGCTCGAGCTCGAATTCGGTGAACTCGAAAGCGAGGAGGCCGAGTTCGAGCTCGCCCGCCGCTTCGTGCGCCTGGCGGCGAGCGCGGCGCAGCAGGCGAGCGGCGCACCGCCGAACGCTCGCCCCGAACCGGTCGTGCGCGATGCATTGCTGGCCGCTGCGCGTGCCCACCTGCCGAACTTTGCGGCGAACCAAGCCGAGCGAGTCGACGAGGCCGAGGTCGAAGGCCGCTACTCCGCACGCGCCGGCAGCGCGATGTCAGGCCGCTGGACGCAGCGCGGTCGCGACATCGTCGTGCACGGTATCTGAGCTTCGCAACGATTGGAGGTGCTGCGATGAAACGACTCGACTTCGACATCGCGCGGTTCGGGTATCGCCAGGCGCGCCCCGCGCGCGACCCAGGCGGCTGCTACGAGTTCGAGAACTTCGAACTCGAATCTGCCACCGCGATGCCGACCTTGCGGCTCGGCGCGCGCGGCGCAGCGGTCGCCGACCTGCAGCGCCGGCTCGCCGCGATCGGCCTCGGCGTGGGCACCGTCGACGGCGTCTTCGGTTCGCGCACCGGCGCGGCGGTGCAATCGTTCCAGCGCGCCCGCGGTTTGAGCGCCGACGGCATCGTCGGCGCTCAGACCTGGGCGGTATTGCTCGGCCCGATCACGGCGCCGGTGCCTTCACCGGGCACCGGCTCGTCGGGCCAGCCGCTCGTGACCCTCCCTTCCGGCGTGCTGGTCTCCGACAACGCAGTGCGCGTGCTGAAAGACCTCCTGCGCGCGGCCGGCCTCACGCGCGCGACCGTCAGCAGCGGGCGGCGCACGTCGGCGGATCAGGCGCGCATCATGTACGAGCTAATCGAGGCCAAGGGCGTGGTCTATGCGCACAACCTGTACGGCGCCTACGGAGATCAGGTGATCGACGCCTACTCGGCTTCGAAGGCGGCCGGCAGCAGCGCGACCGGCATCAAGAGCGCAATGCAGGCGACGATCACCCGGCTCGGCTGCCAGAACGTCTCGCACCATTGCAGCGACAGCTACGACGTGTTCGACGTCGCACCCTCGACGATCGCCGACAGCGCCGCGTTCCGGCGCGCGCTCGACGCCGCCGTAGGCGGCGGTGCGATCAAGATGTACCTGTCGCCACCCGACGACCCGGCGTTCCACATCGAGATCGCGCTGACTGCGCCAGCGGACGAAGCGGAACTGTTCGGCGAGGCCGAAGCGATGGCACTCGTCGAGGAGCTGTTCGCGACCCAGGACGAAGCCGAGCTCGATCTGTTTCTCGGCAAGCTCGTCAAGCGTGTCGGCCGGGCCGCAGGTGGCGCGGCGCGGGCGGTCTCGAAGGCCGCGCGCTCGCTGCCGCTGCGCGACATCGGCAACGTCGCGTTCAAGGCGCTGCGCGGCGACATCGCCGGCATCCTGGCGCCGCTGTTGCCGGCCTCGCTGCGCAAGACGGTGGAGGCGTTCAGCACCGACCCGTTCGCGCGCTTCGCGTTGCAGACCACAAAGGCCGCGCTGCGCGGCGAGAACGTGCTGCGCGCGGCGCAGGTCGCGGCCAAGGCCGGCATAGCCAACGTGCAGGAGCGGATGCGCTTCGCGGCGATGGTGGCGCCGTTCGTGCCCGGCGTCGGCAGCGGCGTCGCGGCTGCGCTCGGCGCCGCCTCGGCATTGGCGGGCGGTGCGCGGATCACCGAAGCCCTGATCTCGGCCGCGCGCAGCGCCGTGCCCGGTGGCGCGATCGCACAGGCCGCATTCGACATGGGCGCGAACCTCGCACGCGGCAAGAGCCTGAGCGAGGCGGCGCTGGCGACGGCGCGCAACCAGATGCCCGGCGGGCCGGCCGCGAAGGCGGCGTTCGACGCCGCCGTGGCGCTGTCCCGGGGCCGCAAGATTCAGGATGCCGCGTTCGCCGCGGCCGGCGGCGTGCTGCCGAAGTCGCCGTTCGCGGCCGATGCGCTGTCGTTCGCACGGCGCGTCGCCGCTGGCGAAGACATCCGCAAGGCCGCGCTCTCGACCGCCGGCAACGCGGTGCTCGGCCGGCTGCAGCAGCAAGGCGTGAACGTGCTCGGTGCGGCGCAGCGGCGCGTCACCAGCCGCTACACGCCGCGCGGTCTGGTGCGCGAGGCTGAACTGTTCGAGGTGCTGCCGCCGGACCGGGAAGAAGCCGAGTTCGAAACCCCTCGCGCCCGTGCTGCCACCCGCACCACCCGCACCACCGTGCTGCCGACGCTGACGATCCGCGTCAAGCCCTTCGTCGTGCTCGACCGTTTCGGGCACAAGGCGAACACGATGCCGCCGCGGCACGATCGGATCGTCGAGCGCATCGCACGGCTGGTGGTCGCGAGCCGTTTGTCGGCCGAACCGCTGACCACGATCCGCCTGGTCGGCCACACCGATTCGACCGGGTCGAAGCCGTTCAACCTGACGCTCGGCAAGCAGCGCGCGCAAGCCGTCGAAGCCAAGCTGCGTGCAGCGATCATTGCACTCGGCCCGGTGCCGGCGGGCAGCCTGAACATCGTCGTCCAATCGCTCGGCGAGACGCAACCCGTGGCGGCGAATGAGAGCACCGCGGAGCGCGAACGCAACCGCCGTGTCGAGGTATTTTTCGACACCACCTGTCACAGCTTCTTCGCGCAGTACGACCTGCGCTTCCTGCCCGACGACCCCGTGTTCGGCATCCCCGCGCACCCGAACCTGGCCAACAAGACGCGTCGCAGCGCGGACGTCGGCACGATGGCCGCCGAACTCGGCCGGCGCCTCGCACAGCGCGCCGCCGCAGCGCTCGAAGGCCGCGTGCCGGCGCCGCGCCCGCTCGCGGTGGGCACGGCGCTGCGCAGCATCGCAGTGCGGCTGTCGGATGCGCAGCTCGCGCTGTTCCGCGAGTACTTCGACGATGGCCGCGGCGGCATCGACTTCAACGCCTTCCAGGCCTGCTTCGAGCGCTTCGCGAACGGTGAGCTGCGCAGCCCGCTCAAGGCCGATCAGGACAAGGGGGTAGCCCAGCCGAACAGCGAGTTCTTCTTCCTGTTCGCCGAATTCGCGTTCGTCTGCGTCGCCTCGCGCATTCACGCGCGGCCGTGGGCGCAGGCGTTGCGCAGCTTCGTGAAGACCCAGGAAATCTTCATGCACGTCTACCGCCCTGCACCGGTGTCACCCGCGCCGGCGGTGGGCGCGCCGCTGCCGGTGTGTCCGATCGATGCGGGCGGCCGGCCGAGGGCACGCCGCCCGCTGGCAAGCTTCGGCAACCGCAACTTCATTCGAACCGGCGCCTCGCCGATCGTCGGCGCCGGGCAGTCGATCGCCGCCCGCAAACGCGCGCTGCTCGCGAAGTACGCCTCGGCCACGCCGGCCGCGCTGCAACGCGAAGCGCAGGCGAACCTGCTGCGCGCGCAGTGCATGCCTTGAGCCTGCCGCGATGATCATCGACTGCCACTGCCACGCCGGCCAGGGCGACGGCTTCACCGGCCCCTGGGATACCGACGCGCCACTCGCGGCCTACCTCCAGCGCGCCGCGCGCGCCGGCGTCGGTCGCACGGTGCTGCTGCCGGCGTTCCACTCCGACTACGCCATCGCGAACCGCGCGCTCGCGCGCATCGTCGCGCGTCGACCGCAGCGGCTGATCGGCTTCGCGATGGTGCATGCGGCGCGCGACCGCGGCCGGGTGATGGCGATGCTCACGCACGCGATCGAACGCGACGGCTTGGCTGGCATCAAGCTACACCGCCACGACGCGCCGATCACGCGCGAGGTCTGCGACGCGGCGCGCGCGCTGCGCGTGCCACTGCTGTACGACGTGGTCGGTGAGGTCTCGGTGGTCGAGCTGCTGGCCGAGCAGTACCCCGATGTCGCCTTCATCATCCCGCACCTCGGCAGCTTCGCCGACGACTGGCGCGCGCAGCTCGCGCTGATCGACCACCTCGAACGCCACGACAACGTGCATGCCGACACCTCCGGCGTGCGCCGCTTCGACCTGCTCGCGCAGGCGGTGCGGCGCGCCGGCGCCCACAAGATCTTGTTCGGCTCCGACGGGCCGTGGCTGCACCCGGCGCTCGAGCTCCAGAAGATCCGCCTGCTGCAGCTCGCACCGGCCGACGAGGCGTTGCTGCTCGGCGGCAACCTGCTGCGGATCGCGCCGCACATCGCCGATGTGAGCGCGGTCAATGCGGCGCCCGCTGCTGTGCCCGCCGCAGCTGCAATGCACGGTCGGTGACGGCGAGCCGCGCGGCAGCGCGGTGCAGGTTGCCGCGCTCGTGCTCGATCGCCATCTGGATCGCGCAATCGGTGGCGAGCTGACCGATCTCCTTCAGGCCGAGGCCGAGTCCGATCGCTTCGCGCGCGGCCTCGTCGAAGCGCGATTGCAGCGTTGCGCGCCCCGGCACGGCGTCGAGCGGTCGTTCGTCTTCGGGCACGTCGCCGACCGTGATCGGGCCGCCGCCGGCGTGGCGCTGGCAAAGCCGCTCGACGACGCGCCTGAGTTCGCGCACGTTGCCGGGGTAGTCGCGCGCGAGCAGGTACTGGCGCACCGGCTCGTCGAAGCCCTGCGCGCCGTCGGCGGCTTGGGTGCCCGCCTGGAAATACCGCGCGAGCGCGAGCACGTCGTCCTTGCGCTCACGCAGCGGCGGCGTGCGGCAGACCGAGCCGGCAATGCGGTAGTAGAGGTCGGCGCGAAAGCGGCCCTCGGCGACGAGCGCCTCGAGGTCGCGATGCGTGGCCGAGACAAGCCGAAAGTGCGTGTCCTGCCACGCATTGCCGCCGACGCGCTTGTACTTGCCCTCTTGCACGACGCGCAGCAACTGCGCCTGCAGGCCGAGCGGCAGGTCACCGATCTCGTCGAGGAACAATGTGCCGCCGTGCGCCTGCGCGAACGCGCCGTCGCGCGCCGTCATCGCGCCGGTGTAGGCGCCGCGCTCGTGGCCGAAGAATTCGCTGCCCGAGAGCTCGGGCGTGATCGTCGTGCAGTCGACGACAACGAGCTCGCGCTTGCCGGCGCGCGGGTCGAGCTCGTGGATCAGCCGCGCGATCAACTCCTTGCCGGTGCCGCTCTCGCCGGTGACGAGCAACGGCGCGCAGGCGTACACCGCGAGCTCGACGACCTGGCGCAGCAGGCTGCGCCAGGCGGCGCTCGCGCCGACGAGTGCACCGCTGACCGCTGCGCTCTCGCTCAGGTCGCGCACCGTGCGCAAGCGGTCGAGACGCGCGCTGACATCGTCGGCGCTGGCCGGCAGCGTCGACCACATCAGCACGTCGGCCGCACCCGCCTGCAGCAGTGCCCACAACTCGGGCGACGCGAGGCGGCACGGCGCGACCGCGAGCACGAGCACGATCGCGCGGCGACTCGCCGTACGGATGGCTTCGAGCACGCACTCGTCGACTGTGCTCAACACCATCAGGCCATAGCCTTGCGGCTCGGCCGGCATCGCCGACGGCGTCAGGCCCGAGCGGCGCAGCACTGCGACCACGGTCTCGCGCGAATGTGCCAGCACCGTGTCGAAAAAGTGGATCCAGGCGCTGGTCTGCATGCGCAAGGTCGTTGGGTCAGGGGCAAGTGGAAATGCTGTGGCGATTCGACGATCTGCACGTGCGCGCAGAACGAGCCTTCGTGCTACTTGTGACAGCATGCGTCGAGTGCAACACACTGCGTGTGTGCCTCGATCCGACGGAGCGCTCGCCCTGCGATCTGGTCAGTCTAGGTGCCGACACTGCTGCTTGCTCCCTGCAAGCTAGGGATCGAATCGAGCAACGGCCGCCGCTGCCGTATTCAGTGCGCGGAGACGACCGAATCCACCGCGTGAAGCTCGAGGTCGGCGCGAGCTTGCGTTTGGGCGCTCGCGGCAAGCGCAGACCAGCCAAGATGCGCCGCGCCCGCGAGCACGCGCTCGCGCAGCGCGCGCAGCGCTTGTGCGTCGGCGAGCAGGCGCAGCCGCTCCGCGTTCGCCAAGGCCTGGGGCCCCAGGGTCGCGGCGCGCTCGACCCAGCGCGCTTGCGCGGTTGCTTTCGCAGCGCGCGCCAATGGCCGCACCGGAATGGCGCGCAAGACCTCGGCATGAACCGTCGCGTTCATCACCGCATCGATGAAGCCGGGCATCGATTCGAACGACGCCGCATAGCGATCGGCCTCGGCCAGCACCTCGGGTTGCGCCAGCTCCTCCGGGATCACGAAGATGCCGTGTGCCGCCAGCCATCGGCCCGGCTTGGCGCGGCTTGTCCATGCCGAAAGCGGGATCGCCAGCAGCAGCCCCGCGAGCACCGGCGAGAGCCACCACTGGAACGCGGTGGCGCTGACGATGATCACGCCGATCCAGGTCAGCGCGAGCACGGTGCCGAGTGCGTGCCGGCGCAGCGCCTCGCCCCAACCGGTCGCGTCATCGTGGCGTGGCGGTGACTTCCACGCGAGCTTGATGCCACAGAGCGCGGCCAGCACGAACTGGGTGTGGAACAGCATGCGCACCGGCGCCAGCAACACCGAGTGCACGAACTCGAGCAACGCGCTGAGCAGCAGCTTGGCAGCGCCGCCGTAGCGCTTGGCGTCGCCCTTCGCGATGATCGCGACCCGCGAGATCACCTTCGGCGCGAACAGCAGCACGGCGGTCAAGCCGAACAGCGTGAGCATCAGCTTGAAGTTCGCGGTCGGCCAATTCGGAAACAGCTGGTACGGCTCGGTGAAATAGGTCGGCACGAAGTGTGAATGGGTAGCGAACAGCACCGTCGACAACATCAGGAACGCGAGCCAGAGCGGCGACGACAGGTAGGCGAGCACGCCGGTCAC
>JANMWQ010000518.1:0-10325 GCA_031394085.1 Rhizobacter sp.
ACTCGACGCGTCGCAGCGCGACTTTCTGGGCCGGCTCGGCGTGCGCGCGGTCGGCATCGGCAGCGGCGCCGCGGTCGACGACGTCGACGGCGACTACCGCCGCTGGTTCGGTCAACTCGGCTGCCGCGCCGTGTTGACGCGGCCCGACTTCTACCTGTTCGGCGCCGGCGAGGCGCGCACCCTGGTCGAAGCGCTGCAACGCTGCGAGCCGTTCAGCGGCCCGCGTCAGGCGCGATCGGCTTCGCGCGATGTGCCGAGCAGCCGAGCCAGCGCCGACTTGTCGTTCACGCCCAGCTTGAGGTAGATCGCCCGCAAGTGGTGCCGCACGGTGGCCGGCGCCAATCGAAGCGAACGCGCCACCTCCTTGTACGAGTGGCCCGACGAGAAGGCTTCGGCCACCGCGCTCTCCTGGCGTGTCAGCAGATCGCCCGGCCCACGCGGGCGCAAGGTCAGCAGCGCATGCTCGCCCGACCAGCGGATCACCACGTGCAGATGCCGACCGAGGAACATCGAACGCCGGCCGACGATTTGCTCGAGCAGGCTGTTGGGCAGGCGCGCGCCGGTCCAGTTGGGCCATTCGGTGCGCAGCAGTTCGGTGGCACCCGGCTCGGCCACGTGCAGCCAGCCCAGCGAATCGGTCGTCAACATCGCGCGCGCATCGCCTTGGTGCAGGCGCGCCATGTGGGCGACGCAGCACAAATCGAGCGCCGCCGTCAGGTGCGGCATCCACAGTTCGAGCAGCTCGCACTCGGACTCGCTGAAGCGCGGCACGGCGTCGTCACGCATCACGGACACGAAGCTCGCGACGCCGCCTTGCTGCTCGAAGGTGCCGATGCACAACGACTGGCTGATGCCCATGTGTGCGGTCAGTGCGGCCGTGCTCGGTTGGCCCAGCAAATCGGCTGCGTCGAAGAAGAGTGCGGTGTCGGGGCTTTGCTTGGTGCGGCGCGCCACCGGATTCGCAGGGTCGTCGGCATTGAAGCGCTGCGGCACGTCGGCCGGCAGGTTGAACAGGTAGGAGCAATGCACGTTGTGCAGCGGACCATCGACGTTCGATCGACCCCACCAGGCGCGGTCGAACGGCAGTTGCAGGCCGAGCATGGCCATGGCTTCGTGCTGGAACTCGTGCACGCTGCATCGCCGCGCGGCGGCGTAGAGCTGCAGCAGCAATTGGCTGTAGAGCCGTGCCGCGAACGGTTGCGGTTCGGCGGTTGCCGCAGGCATGCTGCGCACCGGCCGATTCTCGATGACGGCGCAGCGCAATGCAGCGGCGCTTGGCCGGCGACTTCGCCGCCCGATCGGGCCGCCGGCAGGGAGGTTCATTCGGAACCGCACGGACCGAGCCGAGCCTGGGCATGCGTGACGAGCATCCATTCTTCGTTGGTCGGAATGGCCCACGCCGATGCGCGACTGGCCACCGTGCTGATCAGCGGCCGGTGCGCGAGATTGGCCACTCGATCGAGTTCGACTCCGAGCCACGAAGCCTCCAGACACACCCGCTCGCGGATCATTGCGCTGTGCTCGCCGATGCCGCCGGTGAAGACGAGTGCATCGAGCCCCCCGAGCATTGCGGCCAACCCACCGAGCTCGCGCGTGATGCGATTGACATAGAGGTCGATCGCCGCCCGCGCGTCCGGATGCGGGCTGGCTTCGAGCGTGCGCATGTCCGAGGAGAGGCCGGACACGCCGAGCAGCCCCGACTCTTTGTACAGCAGCGATTCGACCTGCGCGACCGTCATGCCGTGCTCGGCCATCAGGTAGAGAACGACGCCAGGATCGAGGTGACCGCAACGCGTGCCCATCATCAGGCCGTCGAGCGCCGTGAAGCCCATGCTCGTGGCCACGCTTCGGCGTGATCGCATGGCACACATGCTCGCGCCGTTGCCCAGATGCGCGACGACGACCTTGCCGTCGGCGGCCGCGCCGAGGTGGGCCGGCAGCACGTGCGCGATGTACTCGTAAGACAGGCCGTGAAAACCATAGCGCTTCACCCCCGCCCGGGTGATGCGCCGGGGCAGCGCGAAGGCCTGCATCACCCAGGGCTGACCGGCGTGGAACGCGGTGTCGAAGCAGGCGATTTGCGGCAGGCCCGGTTGCAGGGCGGCGAGGGCGTGAATCGCCGCGAGGTTGTGGGGTTGGTGCAGCGGCGCCAGCGGTTCGAGCCGCGTCAACTGCGCCAGCACCTCGGGCGTCACCAGCGTCGGTGCGGTGAACTGCTCGCCCCCGTGCACCACCCGGTGCGCAGCGGCCAGCGGCCGAGCCTGCGACGGGTGCTGGGTCAGCCACGCGAGGATGGCGGCCAGCGCTGCGTCGTGGTCCCGCACCGGGTCGTTCGCGCCCGCCGGCGAAACGTCGAGCACGCGCTCTTCGAGCGGTGCGCCTTCGTGTTCCCACGCGAGCAGACGCGGCGTGCCGCCGAGGCCTTCGACCTCGCCGTGGAGCACGCGCCGCGGCGGCGCGTCGGGTGCAATCTCGAACGACGCGAACTTGACGCTCGACGAGCCCGAGTTGATCGCGAGGATCGAGCCCTTCATGACTCGAGCTGCCGCTGGTACTTCAACCAAAGCAGCGCCATCGCACACGAGGCGATGCGCGAATGGGCCGAGTCGGCCCGACTCGTCAGCACGATGGGCACCCGCGCGCCCATCACCAGCCCCGCGGCCTGTGCGTCGCCGAGGTACTCGAGCTGCTTGGCCAGCGTGTTGCCGGATTCCAGATCCGGAACGACCAGGATGTCGGCGTCGCCTGCGACCCTCGACCGGATGCCCTTGGTCTTCGCTGCGGCCATCGACACCGCATTGTCGAAGGCCAGCGGCCCATCCACCAGGGCGCCTGTGATCTGGCCCCGGTCCGCCATCTTCGACAGAGCCGCGGCATCCATCGCCGACCGAAGTTTCGAGGTCACGGTTTCGACCGCCGACAGGACCGCGACCTTGGGTTCGGCGATGCCGAGCGCGTGCGCCAGATCGATCGCGTTCTTGACGATGTCGACCTTGGTGTCGAAGTCGGGTGCCACGTTGATGGCGGCGTCGGTGATCAGCAGCGGCTTGGGATAGCGCGGCACGTCGAGCACGAACACATGGCTGATGCGCCGTGCGGTGCGCATGCCGCCATTCGCGCTGACCACCTCGGCCAACAACTCGTCGCTGTGCAGGCTGCCCTTCATCAGCGCGTCGACTTCGCCGCCACGCGCCATCTCGACCGCCTTGGCAGCGGCCGCATGGCTGTGGGCGACGTCGACCAGCGCGATGCCGGTGAGGTCGAGCTGATGCGATTCGGCGAGGCTGCGCACCCTGGCCACGGGACCGATCAGGAACGCTTCGATCAGCCCCAGGCGATGCGCTTCGAGCGCCCCTTCGAGGACCTCGCGGCTGCAGGCATGCACCACGCCCATGCGGATGCGCGGGCAGTCTTTCGCGGCGGCGAGCAGTTGGTCGTAGCGCAGGTTCTTGTCGGCCAGCAGCGGCTCGGGCAACTCGGTGCGGTGGATGCGCAACTTCTCGGCCGGGGCCATGACCTCGGCCTCTCCCTCGATCACGACATCGCCTTCCTGATCGACACAACGCGTGTCGAGGATCACGCGGTGCTTGACCGCGTCGAGCGATTTCACCGTGACCGTCACGGTCACGGTGTCGCCGATGTGCACCGGCTTCAGGAACTTCAGGGTCTGGCCGAGGTAGATCGTGCCCGGGCCGGGAAAGCGCGTGCCGAGCACGGTCGAGATCAACGACGCGCCCAGCATGCCGTGCGCGATGATCTCGTGAAAGTGGCTGCTCTTGGCGTAGAGCGCGTCGACGTGGGCCGGGTTCACGTCGCCCGAGACCGCCGCGAACAGCTGAATGTCGCGGTTCGTGACGTTGCGCACCAGGCTGGCCGAGTCACCCACGCGGATCTCCGCGAAGGGGTGGTTCTCGAGAAATTCCGAGCTGGGGTCGATCTGGATGATTCGGTTGTGCATGGCTCAACTTATCACGCTGGCGCGTGTCACTGCCACCCGAAACGACGCACGTAGTAGCGCTTCATCAGGGTGGTCAGCAGGCCGTAGCCGGCCAGGATGCAGGCGAGCCAGGCGAAGTACGCCGTCGGCAGCGCCTGCAACTTGAAATCGCCGGCCAGCGGGCCCATCGGCAGCCAGATGCCGACCGCGATGACGAGTGCCGTGGTCGCCATCAAAGGCGCCGCCGCACGGCTTTGGATGAACGGCAGTTTCGGCGTGCGGATCATGTGCACGATCAGCGTCTGCGTCAGCAGGCCGACCACGAACCAGCCCGACTGGAACAGGCTCTGCTGCGCGACCGTTCGGGCGTCGAACACCCACCACATCAGCGCGAAGGTGCAGAGATCGAACACCGAGCTGATGGGCCCGAAAAACAGCATGAACCGGCCGATGTCGTCGGGGTTCCACTTGAGCGGCCGGCTGACCAGCTCCGCGTCGACGTTGTCGAACGGGATGCCGATCTGGGAGATGTCGTACAGCAGGTTCTGCACCAGCAGCTGCAGCGGCAGCATCGGCAAAAAAGGTAAAAAGGCACTGGCGATCAGCACCGAGAACACGTTGCCGAAGTTGGAGCTGGCCGTCATGCGGATGTACTTCAGCATGTTGCTGAAAGTCGTGCGCCCTTCGATGACGCCCTGGTCCAGCACCAGCAGGCTCTTCTCGAGCAGGATGATGTCGGCGGCCTCTTTGGCGATGTCGACGGCGGAGTCGACCGAGATGCCGATGTCGGCGGCCCGCAAGGCCGGCGCGTCGTTGATGCCATCGCCCATGAAGCCGACCACGTGGCCGTTGCCGCGCAGCGCACGCACGATGCGCTCCTTGTGCAGCGGCGCGAGCTTGGCGAAGACCTGGTGCTTGCCCACCGCATCGGCCAGGGCCACGTCGGTCATGCGGTCGATCTGGGCGCCCAGCAGAACGGGTTCGACGGTCAGGCCGACCTGGCCACAGACATGCCCGGCGACGATTTCGTTGTCGCCGGTGAGCACCTTGATGCCGATGCCGTGAGCCGCCAGGGCCTTCAACGCCGCAGCCGCGGACGCCTTCGGCGGATCGAGGAAGGCCAGGTAGCCGATCAGCGTGAGGTCGGATTCGTCCGCGACCGAATAGGTCGGCTGGTCGGGCGGGAGTTCCTTCATCGCCACGGCCACCACCCGCAGCCCTTGCTGGCTGAGTTCGTGGGTGACGCCTTGCAGCCGCGCCAGCATCGCGGCGTCGAGCGGCGCGTCGTTCGGCGCCGCGCCGCCCTCGATGCGCACGCGCGTGCAGACGGCGAGCACTTCTTCGAGCGCGCCCTTGCAGATCAGCTCGTGGTGATGGTCGCGCTCCGACACCACCACCGACATGCGCCGACGCTCGAAGTCGAACGGCACCTCATCGACCTTGGCGTAGTCCTGCTCGAGCCTGAGCTCGTCCCGCAGTTCGACGTGATCGAGCACCGCGCGGTCGAGCAGGTTTTTCAGGCCGGTCTGGTAGTGGCTGTTCAGGAAAGCGAAGTTGAGAACGTCGGCGGAGGGCTTTCCGAAAGCGTCGACGTGACGGCCGAGCGCGACCTTGTCTTGCGTCAAGGTGCCGGTCTTGTCGGTGCACAGCACATCCATGGCACCGAAGCTCTGGATCGCGTCGAGCCGCTTGACGATGACCTTCAGGCGTGACAACCGCACCGCGCCGCGGGCCAGCGTCGAGGTCACGATCATCGGCAACATCTCGGGCGTCAGACCGACCGCCACCGACAGGGCGAACAAGAACGCTTCCAGCCAGTCGCCCTTGGTGAACCCGTTGACCAGCAGCACGACCGGAACCATCACCGCAGCGAAGCGAATCAGCAACCAGCTCACGCTGTTCACGCCGGCCTGAAAGGCATTGGGCGTCGGGTCGTCGGCGGTGGCGCGAATCGCCAGGGTGCCGAAGTAGGTGCTGTTTCCGGTCGCGACGACCAGGGCCGTCGCCGCGCCCGACACCACGTTGGTGCCCATGAAGACCAGGTTGGGCTGGTCCAGCGGGCCGGCGTCGGCCTGGTGGCGATCGGCGAACTTTTCCACCGGCAGCGATTCGCCCGTCATCGCCGATTGCGCGATGAACAAGTCGCGGGCACCGAGCAGGCGGCAGTCCGCCGGGACCATGTCGCCGGCCGAGAGCACGACGACATCGCCCACCACCAGTTCGCGCAGCGGCAACTCGATGGCGTGCGGAGGATTCGCGGGGGTTGGCGCCGGTGGGGCGGCGCGCGCGCGACCATCGGAGCCGGGCAATCCGCGCAGCACCGTGGCGGTGTTGCCCACCAGGGCCTTGAGGCTTGCCGCGGCGCGGTTCGAGCGGCCTTCCTGCACGAAGCGGATCACGGTGCTCAGCGCCACCATCGCACCGATGACGATCGTTGCCTTGGCATCTTGCGTCAACCATGAGAGCGCGGCCAATGCGGTCAGCAGCAGGTTGAAAGGGTTCTTGTAGCAATGCCACAGGTGCAGCCAGGCGGGCAGCGGCTTCTCGTGCGCCACGTCGTTGAGCCCGTTGCGCGCCAGTCGCGTGGCCGACTCGCCGGCGGACAAGCCGCATTCATCGGACTCGAAGCGGGCGAGGGCCGTCGGCGTGTCGTCCAGAGCGACCTGCATCAGGCCCTTGGCCAGGTCGGCGGGGACAGCTTGTGCCGGGCCGTGCGCCGCGAGTGTGTCGACCAACGGGTGCCGACCGAAGTGCTGCAGTGCGCGACGGCGCCGCAGAACGCGGCTGAGCCAGTGCTTCAGGTCGTCGACGGTCACGTTCGGCGCGGACTCATGCAGCCGAGGCCCGGGTGGCGGTCTTGCGCTTGCGGGCCCGATACGGGCAGTGCGATTGACAGTTTCGTGTCGAACGGCGATTGCCGGGCCCTCGCTCGAGATGGATCGAAGCCATGTGCGAATCTCTTTTCTCTTCTGTTCGTCCGGAATCGGTCGCAACGCCCTGCACTCGACCGCCTGAAAGTGGCGGCACTGCCATTGGGCAGGCTCGCACGCCACGAGCATTGATCTTGATCAGCCCACGCGACGCTGTTCTCGAACTTTGCCGTGCCGGGCAGTGTGTGCTGGCGAACAGACCCGGGGCACACGCCGAACCAGAAGGCAGTCGAGTCGCACTGACTTCTTTGCGCGGCGTGTCGACTCCTCCGCGTCCCGTTCGCCGTCTGAATTGACACCACCCAAGGAGCACCACCATGCGCTACATCGATGGATTTTTGATTCCTGTGACAACAGGCAACAAGGCGGAGGCGCTGGCGTTCTACAAGAAGTCCATCGGTGCCGACGTCACCGGCCTGCTGACCGACAAGTTCGGTGTGCCCTGGATGGTGAACGTGACGGCGCCAAAAGCGTGAGCCCGGCCGACCATGAACACGACACCACTGCTGGCGGTCAAGAAGCGACGCGGCTGGCACCACCTGAAGCTGTACTTGGACCTCGCTGGTGACTTCACCCGTGACTATGTGAGCGCCGATGACGCAGACGTACCGGCCTTCAATGTGTTCACGCGGCGCGACGGCAGCATTCGCCACTTCTGGAGCGGCGAAATGGGCGACATCACGGCCGACCCCGGCCAGGACCCGCGCGGCGCACCGGACTCGATGCCGCTGTGGACGATTCTCGACAACACACCGGAAGGGCGGGGGAGCGACTGGTACCCGAAGCTCGAATACGACCGGTGACCTTGCCCGTGAATGCCGACCTCGGCATCGAGGTCGCCGCAGCGGCCGAGCCGCTCGACTTCGTTGCCCACCGCACAGACCAACGTGCGCACCGCCGGTACCGTGACGCCTGAATCACAGCGCGCACACCAGACGGGCTGGCGTGTCGAGTTGCGAACCAGCCCGAAGGCATCACGTGAACTCCACCTCGACGACCGCATTGCCGACAGCGCAAGCAGCACCCACCGCGACCGGCGCACGGTCCGGAACGCTCGGCCTCGGCCTGCTCGTGGCACTGGTCGTCGGCTCGATTCTCGGCAGCGGCATCTTCGGCCTGCCGCAGAACATGGCGGCGGGTGCCGGTGCCGGCGCGATCCTGATCGGCTGGACGATCAGCGGCGTCGGCATGTTCATGCTGGCGCGTGTCTACCAGATGCTCGCCCTGCGCAAGCCCGATCTGAACAACGGCGTGTACGCCTATGCGCGAGCGCTGTCGGGCGAGTACGTCGGGTTCAACTCGGCTTGGGGCTACTGGGTCAGCGCGTGGATCGGCAATGTCGGCTACCTGGTGGCGGCGTTCGGCGCGCTCGGGTACTTCTACCCGGCCTTCGGCGACGGCAACACGGTCGCCGCCATCGTCGGCGCCTCGGTCGTGCTGTGGGTCATCCACGCGCTGGTGTTGCGGGGCATTCAGGGCGCCGCTGTGCTCAACGCGGTGGTCACGCTCGCGAAGCTGCTGCCGCTTCTGGTGTTCATCGTGCTGGTGGCGATGGCGTTCGAGGTCAGCACATTCCGGTTCGATTTCTGGGGCAACGCCCAGCTCGGTTCGGTGCTCGATCAGGTGCGAAGCACGATGCTCGTGACGGTCTGGGTCTTCATCGGCATCGAAGGCGCGAGCGTCTACTCGGCGCGCGCCCGCAAGCGCGAAGACGTGGGCCGCGCCACTCTGATCGGCTTCGTGATCTGCCTGCTGCTGTTGATGGCGGTCTCGCTCTTGTCGCTCGGCATCTTCACGCAGCCCGAACTCGCTGGCCTGAAGAATCCTTCGATGGCGGGTGTGCTCGAAAAGGTGGTCGGCACCTGGGGCGCGCTGCTGGTGTACCTGGGCCTGATCGTCTCGGTGGGCGGTGGCTTTCTGGCGTGGATGTTGCTCGCCGCCGAATCGCTGTTCACGCCCGCGGGCGGCGGCGTGATGCCGGCCTGGCTGGCGCGCCAGAACACCAAGGGCGTGCCTGCCAACGCACTCTGGTTGACCAACGGCATGGTGCAGGTCTTCCTGATCGTGACACTGATGTCGAAGGCCTCGTACCTGGCGCTGATCTCGCTGTCGACGGCGATGATCCTGATCCCGTATCTCTTCAGCGCGGTCTACGGCCTGAAGCTGGCGTGGCGAGGTGAGGGCGCGCCCGCGGCGCGGGCTCGCTTCGACACGCCGGTGGCCGCACTCGCCGCGACCTACTGCGTGTGGCTGCTCTACGCGGCCGGGTTCAAGTACCTGCTGCTCAGCGCCTTGCTGTATGCGCCGGGTGCCGCGCTTTACCTGCTCGCGAAGCGGCAGTCGGCCAAGCGCGCCTTCACCGGCCGGGAGCAAGTGATCCTGGTGGCGTTGCTGGCGCTTGCCGTGCTCGCGGCCGTGCTGCTCGGCACGGGCCGCCTGGCCCTGTGAGCGCCGCCTTGCCACCGCGCCGCTGCCCGCCGTCCCCATCGAACCACCGACCGCCGTCAAGGAGACCGACATGACCCGAGGCTTGTTTTCTGAAGTGGGCCGCCTGCGCAAAGTGCTGGTGTGCCGGCCGGGCCTGGCGCAAAGGCGCCTGACGCCCGCCAATTGCCACGACCTGCTGTTCGACGATGTGCTGTGGGTCGCCCAGGCCCGCAACGACCACGACGCGTTCACCAGCGCGATGATCGAACGCGACGTCGAGGTGCTCGAGATGCACGACCTGCTGGCGCAAACGCTGCAAGTCCCGAATGCGCTCGCCTGGCTGCTCGACCGCAAGTTGAGCGCCGACTACATGGACATGGAACTGGCGGAGCAGATTCGTCCCTGGATGGAGGCGATGCCGCCCGCACGGCTGGCCGAAATATTGATCGGTGGTGTGGCCCGCGCTGACTTGCCGTTCGAGCCGGTGGGCCTGCTGGCCCAATGCGCGGACGCAGCCGACTTGCTGATCGCGCCGCTGCCCAACACGCTGTTCACTCGCGACAACAGTTGCTGGATCGGCGACGGCGTCGTGCTCGGTTCGATGTACTGGCCGGCGCGGCAGCAGGAGACGCTGCTGATGACGGCGATCTACCGCTTTCACCCTGACTTCGCCAGCACGGAGCGCGGTGTGGTCACCGAGTGGTGGGGCGACCCCGACCAAGACCACGGCCTGGCCTCGATCGAAGGTGGCGATGTCATGCCGATCGGCAACGGTGTCGTGCTCGTCGGCATGGGCGAGCGCTCGTCGCCGCAAGGTGTGGCGCAATTGGCGCGTGCGTTGTTCGCGCGCGGTGCGGCGACCCGGGTGCTCGCGGCGCAGCTGCCCAAGTCGCGCGGCGCGATGCACCTGGACACGGTGTTCAGCTTTTGCGATGTCGATCTGGTGACGGTCTTTCCGGAAGTGTTGAATGGCATCCGGGTTCACAGCCTGCGCCCGGGTCTGGCCGAAGGCAGCCTGGACGTTCGCCTCG